>SBGQ01000092.1 GCA_006226965.1 bacterium
TCTCAACCCCAGGGTGTAATTCGCCATAGACCGCCAACTGCTCGGCCACATTGCCCACCGGAGGTTTTGGCGATGCGAAACTGATCGCCCCCTGCGCCACCGGTGAACGGTCAAGAGGTTTCGTCCCTTTAGGGACAGTCAAGATTTGACCAAAAAAGTGACTCATTAATTATATTTTATCCAAAAACACTCGATCTAAGTAATTATTGTTTCTTTGTGTTTACAAATATTACCGTTGATTCAATACTACAAGGCAGCGCTTCAAACACAAATTATTTATCTCAAATTTTATGGTTAGACTTCACCGTAGAAAAAAAAGACATTTACATTTACTCAAAATCACAATTACAAGTAAATAACAACTATGTCAATGAACTTGAATCATTTAAGTTTAAGTATTATTACCCGGATATTTGGGGATATATTGATTATTTAACCACAGAATCTTTTGTGTGCTCACACTTTATTGAAGACGTGAATGATTCAACGATTATAGTTTCAACTTCTACCACTGGTACAGTAAAAATTTATAATACTGCAAATCTATCAGACTATAGAACATTAGAGAATTACCAACTCAACTATACTTTTTATAGAGATTCACAAACAGTAGTACCCGACCCAAGTGATACAGTAATACATGTAATTACTGGTAGTTTACAAACCTTTCTTAATCCTGCTCAACTTCTAAACTTAAATGAAGACGATATATTTTTCGACAAGTATGAAATCAAAAATTCATATAGTGTCGACTGGGGAAATTATTTGAATAAAAGTCTCTATATACGTTCAAATAAACTTGGATTAATATATAGAACTTACGACTATCCATTAGGGCGCTACTTACAATTACTTGAAATGAATAACAAGCCTATTAGTCTAAGGCGAACAACTGGATTCTAGTTCGTTTTAATGAATATTGTTAAAACTATTAGTAAATATTAAAAAATCCCTTTTATAAACACCTAATTCATCGCAATATCAAGCTGGTGTGGGTTGTATTTATAAACCATTTATCAGATTTAAGTAAACAGCTTGAATCGCCTCACGACTATATTCCATTTTTACTTTTTTAATAGTTTCTGAATTGATGTGTTTTTTACTATTAACACACGATGCTAATTGAGAAACAGAAATGCTATCATCAAAAAAATGAAGTTGTTCAGATTCATCAAAATCGTTTAACACACCAACTTTTCGAGCTAATATTGGCAAACCTAATAGTATTGATTCACAAACTGCCATCCCGAAAGCTTCTTTTATACTCGGATGAAGATACGTGTCCATTTTGCTTAAAAACGTATGTAATGCAGGTCTTTCCATGGGGTCATGAATAATCAGGTTTTCTTGTTGATTTGCTTTGTGAATAAAATCTATTGCAAAAGAATCACTTGTTACTCTCCCAATAATATGAAAGCCAATTCGTGGGTTTTCTTTTGCCAGAGCAAGAATTGTTTGTACACCTTTGTATTCAACAATATTCGCAACTGTGGCTATATTTTTTTCGAATTTTAAGTCATGTTTATGCTTTTGTTGTGATACTTGTGCGTTGTGAATAAAAATTGGATTGGGTATATATTTACACTTTGAATCTGGAATTGAAACCACTTTTTTTAAACGTTCTATACTCTCAAGTCCAGAATAGAAAACCCACTGTGTCTTTTTAACTGCTTCTTGAGTAAGTGTCCTTAGCTTTTTGTTGGATACAATGATGTCTACATCAGACCCATGAATATGAAGTACAAATGGCGTTTTATTCTTAATAAGGTGGGGCGTTAATAATACAGATGGGTATAAAAAATGAAGTATGGCAAGATTGATTTGCGAATTTGAAAATGCTTTTTTGTAATACTTTGTGAGTTGAATAGAACTTAAATATGGGGTTTTGAACTTTGGAAAAGTAAAAAAAGGGAGTGTTTGAGTGCGCAAATCCGATATTATCGGAAGTGCACCATAAAGTTTCCAATTGGTATTAATTCTCGGGAAAATAGTTTTCAATACAACAATTTCAGTTGGTAGAATTTGATTTAAAATTTCGGCATGGTCTTTAACAAATATGCCTGAAGATGGAAATCCGACTCTTGGGTACAAATTGCTAATTAATTGAATCATTTTAATCTTTCTCTGTAGTATATACTATTATTTAAATCGTCAAAATCGTGATAATGACTTTTGTGATTATAATTGTTGACTGTCAAAAATCAATTAATAGCTTTCAATAAATCAGAATAACATTTTATCAACTGAACTTCTTCATTTTCCCAAGAATACGTTGTTGAGATTAAGGTTCTTCCATTTATTCCCATCTTTATTGCTTCGTCTTCATTATCCAATAACCAGCGAATGGCATCAGCTGTTTCTTGAACAGAAAAGGGGTTTACCGATAGACCGGTCTTGTATTTATCAACAATTTCCTGCCACTTTGGAAAGTTTGATGCAACTACAGGAATTCCAACCGACATATATTCAAATAATTTGTTTGGTTGAGCTTCAATATGATTTGGTTCTGGGTAAAAGCAAACAATACCTATTCTAGATTGGCCTAAATACTTGGCTACTTCTTTTCGTGTTTGAGCTCCCAAAAAATCGACTTTTCCCCAACCTTTATATGTCCTAAGTTCACTTTCTAATCCTTTTGAACTTATCCTTCCAATAAAAGTGAGTCGCACATTTTCAACCAATTCAAGTGCTTTTACTAACTCTCTTAGTCCCCGAATTTCAGAGGCTTCTCCAACATATATTATTCTTCTATAACGGTTTTTATAGGAAGTCGAGTTATCTGCAATAAGTTCGTTTTTTGATGGAAAATTTTGAACAATAATTGTTTTTTGAACTTGAAAGCGTTCTGCGATTGGGGCTGTAACTGCGATAATTTTATCAAAGAACCGTGCAGATGCTTTTTCTACGAGATTGGCAAATATAGAAATAGGTTTTAACAGAGATTTGGGGATCCAATCGTTTGATAATAACTGCTTGGGGAGATCTTCATGGACATCATAGATTACCTTTTTTCGAAAGATTTTTAATAGTAATCCGGTAATAATTAATTCTGGATCATGAAAATGATATACCGCAATATTTTTTAAACGTATGGATTTCCATAATGCGACTAACGGTGCTAATATTGTACGAAAATACTTGTTTGTAAATGATGGTAACTTAATAACAGTTGCCCCATTACTTGTTTTGGGAATCTCTTTACACAAATAAAATACTTCATACCCAGCATTTATCAGACTTGTCATCTGTCTATAGTAAATACGTGTATCATTTGGATCATGGACAGTTGTTATTATAGCAACCCGAATCTTATTAGACTCTATCGGCATGTTTCTTTACTAAATTATAATTATAAACCATAAAAACTAAATGGCCCGTAGCACCAAAAACTGCAAATAGGAAAACGGCCCAATTGGTTGAAATTGTTATTCCAATGATTAGTCCAATTGTTTTTAATACATTAATAATAATTTCAAGTATAAATGCTACAGTTTGCTTTTGAAAATATTGTGGAATATAGACAAATGGACTTGTTAAAACAGTTGAAACCATAATTGGGGTTAGTAATAAAAAATACATGCCAGAATTTTCCCACTGACTTCCCAATAATACAGGAATTATTTTAGGAGCAAAAAAACTAGCAAATATGAAAGGTAAAG
>SBGQ01000017.1 GCA_006226965.1 bacterium
CAATTGTTTAATATTTAAGAAGTGATATGGTTACATTCCTTATCCTATCTTCGCCGTAAATAAAAATGTACGATGAAATTCTTTAAAAATCTCTTTTTAACATTGGTTCTTTCTCTAAGTATTGGATCAATTCACGCGTCCATCGATAGTATTACTTACGTTCATTTGGATTCAATTGGTTCGGAAGCCTTTATCAATTTTAAAGGTGAAGGAATTGAGAATGGGGTTGAACTTACCTGGTCTCTTAACGACGAAGTCTATCACTACTTAAAGGAGTCTGGACATAAATTAGTGATAACCTATAACACAGATATAGGTGCAAAGAGAGATAAAGAAGGACACAAGGGAAGTGAATGGCAGTATTCTGAATTAATATCTCCCGAGGCAACATCTTATACATTCGATGAATTGATAGGGCACGAGAAATATCTATTTAAACTCGGTTTCTCGAAAGAAAAAGACACTAAATCCAGTTTATCGGATAAGAAAAAGATGATCTGGAGTGATAAGGTTAAGGTAAAAACAGAACGAGGCTGGGGAATTGTTAAACTCCTCATTCTCATAGGATCATTAGGATTCTTCATCTATGGTATGAAGATAATGAGTGAAGGTATCCAACAAGCTGCAGGAAATCGATTGAGAAAAATGCTTGGTGCCATTACATCAAATCGTGTCAAAGGGGTACTTACAGGATTCGGAATTACTTCAATCGTTCAGTCATCATCTGTAACAACTGTAATGACGGTTAGTTTCGTTAACGCAGGATTAATGACATTAAGACAATCTGCTGGGGTTATGATGGGGGCCAACATTGGGACAACCATTACTGCCTGGATCGTATTATTGCTTGGATTCAAGGTCAGTATTTCGGATTATGCCTTTATGATTATTGCATTAGCCACTCCTTTGCTTTTCATTCAAAAAGGTAAAGCAAAAGCTTGGGCATCTGCATTAATTGGTTTTTGTATACTCTTTATGGGACTAGAAGCCTTAAAAGATGCTGTACCCACATTAAATGAAGATTCTTCAATTGTACAATTCTTTATAAACTATAAGGATGTTTGGTTTGGGCCAGTCATGTTTGTCTTCTTGGGTGCTCTGGTTACAATTATCATTCAATCTTCTTCTGCGGCAATGGCCTTGACCCTTGCAATGGTAAGTGCCGGAACTATTCCATTCGAAGTAGCATGTGCAATGGTTTTAGGAGAAAACATTGGAACAACAATTACAGCGGAACTTGCTTCATTGATTGCAAATGTTCACGCAAAAAGATCTGCACGAATTCACTCAATGTTTAATATAATTGGGGTATTTTGGATGCTTTTGATCATGCCGTACTTCCTTAAATTAATTGGTTGGATCATTGCGGGCGATAATTTTGACCCAATGGATACGGAAATGGCTAATTCCGGAATTGCTCTTTTCCATACGTTATTTAACACAGCCAACGTACTGCTTTTAATTTGGTTTGTCCCTCAGTTAGTGAAATTGGCTATCAAATCTGTTAAGTCCAAAGGAGAAATTGATGAGGAGTTCCACTTAGATTTTATCAGCGGACCACTTGGAACTACAGCAGAATTATGTGTTCTTGAAGCTAAAAAAGAAGTGGCGAAATTTGGAAAAATCACTTCTAAGATGAACAAATTCGCTCAAACATTTTTAAACTCCAGTGATAAAAAAGAGAAAAACAAAATGATCCGTAAAATCGAGAAGTATGAAGAAATTACGGATAGAGTTGAAGTTGAAATTGCAAATTACTTAGGTAAAGTTACGCGATTAGAAATGAGCGATGAAGCTTCATTACGCATGAGAGGTATGCTTAACATAACTTCAGATCTAGAGCGCATTGGAGATATTTTTTATCAAATGGGGAAAACGTTAGAACGGAAAGAAGAGAATAAAATCTACTTTACACCAGAACAGCGTGACGGAATAAATAGCATGTTCAAATTGGTTGGTGAAGCATTTGAAATAATGAACAATAACTTAAATGCAGAATATGGTAGTGTTTCACTCGATAAAGCAATTGCGAAGGAGAGAGAAATAAACCAACTTCGAAATGAGTTGAGAGAAGTTCAACACGAGTATTTAGGAGATAGCGGAACTTTGAACAATGTCCTAATATTCAGTGATCTGTACTCTTCATTAGAGAAGGTCGGAGACCACATTATAAATGTTTCAGAACATGTGGCTAATCAAAATATAAAATAATAATCAAGGAGCGCCTGGCGCTCCTTTTTTTTTAGTTATGAAAAATCTATTCGAAGTTATTGGTCTTTTTTTTAAGCTCGGTATTATAGGTTTTGGTGGTCCAGCAGCGCATATAGCGATGATGGAAGACGAAGTTGTTGAGAAGAAAAAATGGATGGACAGACAATCGTTCCTAGATCTAATAGGAGCTACTAATCTTATTCCGGGGCCAAATTCGACAGAAATGGCTCTGCATTGCGGATACCATAGGGCTGGTATTTTGGGATTAATCGCAGCTGGATTTTTCTTTATTTTACCTGCAATTACTATTACTGGCTTTCTAGCATTTTTATACACTGAATATGGCGAGTTGCCTCAAGTAATGCCCTTTGTTTATGGTATTAAGGCAGCAGTAATTTCAATTATATTCCAGGCTATGCTTAAACTCTGGAAAAAAGCATACAAAGGACTTGAATATGGTATAATTGCTTTATTAGTCTTCGCATTGTGTTTTATTGGATTTGATGAAGTCACTGTAATTTTAGCAGCCGGTGTGATTGGAGGTATTTATTTTTCAGCTAAAGTAAAGTCAGAAACAAATTACAGACAGTTTATACCTTTAATACTTGCCAAAACATCAAGTACGGCTCTAATACAGTTGAGCAAACTAAAGATATTCTTTACATTCCTTAAGATTGGGGCTATCCTGTACGGCAGTGGGTATGTTCTATTTGCTTACGTTGACGCAGAATTGGTTACCAATGGGGTACTCACCCGTGCTCAGCTTTCAGATGCAATTGCAGTAGGTCAATTCACCCCGGGTCCTGTGCTTTCCACAGCTACCTTTATTGGATATCAATTGAACGGAGTATCTGGAGCACTTTTAGCTACCATCGGCATATTTCTTCCTTCATTCATTTTTGTGTTAATTCTTAATCCATTAATCCCTAAAATGAGGAAATCCGTTTTTCTCTCGGGAGTGCTTGATTCCTTGAATATTTCAGCGGTAGCTATCATCGCTGTCGTTTTAACGAAAATGAGTTTTGAGGTGATGATAGACTGGAAAATGATCTTGATAGCCTTATTAAGTGTAGGAATTGTTTTGATTTTTAAAAAATTGAATTCTTTTTGGATTGTTTTATTAGGTTCAATTTCGGGGTATATTCTATCTCTGATCTAGTGATTTAAATGAGTAACGGCTCTCGACGGGAGTCAAGAGCCGTTACCACACTAATCAACCTAACCTACTACTACAATACAAATGTAATCGTTCAATACAAGACTATCAAGTCTTAGAGTATTTTAGCCTTAAATGGCTGTTTTTTTGAATTCCAAGAATATTCTTTAATTCAACTACTCGAATATGTCCTTCTCCCCCTACTTAAGGGACTTACGATAAATCTCAATATAATATTTGAGGAATTTGATTCTTTAAGAATCCTATATATATTCATTATCTATA
>SBGQ01000076.1 GCA_006226965.1 bacterium
AAAATATAATAAAGTTTTCATTTCACTAATGAATAGTGGTATTGATTCCAATTTAATATTTGTTAAGGAATCACAAAAATCGTGGAATAAGATTATTAACCTAGTCCACCATCTTCCTATCGTAGTAATATTATACATTAAGAGATGGTCATTTATTTGTCAATCTCCAAAAGGTGCTGAATTTTTAGCGAGCTATGTTGTCCAAAGTGTTTTATTCAAAAAATTACAAACTCCAGTTTATTTAGTGGTGATTAGTGATTTAAATCCGTATCTTCTTGCTCAATGGGCAGCTGCCATAGGCCATAAACATGCGAAAGTAATTTGGTGGCAAGAAGATTATCACCACTTTGAAGGGTTTTCTCAGGAAAATTATTTTCCGTTGGAAGCCGATTTCGCTGTAGTATTAAATCAGGACGGATTTAATACTGTTAAAGATGCAGTTAAGAAAGATAACATATATAGTTACGCAGAATATGGAATATGTGAATTAGCAGAAGCTCCATCAAATGGTAAAATTGGCCTAGCTTGTAATGTTCTGTTTACGCCAAGTGATGTGTGTTTGGAGCATTTGAATTCCCTTAGATTGAAATTGAATGCAGACTATTTGTATTTAAGACTTCATCCTAATTCTCCTTTTCATGATCAATTGAATCGCTTTCCGAATTGGATTCAAATAAGAGATAAGGATGAATCCATTAAAGATTTTGCCAAAGAAATAGAATATGCTATTATTGGTAATTCAGCTATTCAATTGAAACTAGCACTTCTGGGTGTAAAAATCATTCATGTTGGATTCTTAGACAACCTTCGTTTTGATATCTACGGATATGTGAGAAAATCTATCGCCTATGGATTAGAATCATTGGATCTTTTTGAGCTAGACGATGTTAAATACTTTTTTGAACAACATAATACCAGTCAGAATGCACTATTCTATATGGTTCCGCCATATATTAAAGACGTAAAATGTCTCTTTCATGATATTTAGACGAAGGTTAGTTTATATTAAGCAGTTTTTAATTTATATATACTATAAGTTACTATTTTCCTTTTTTCCTGCAAAATTAAGGCTGGATGAGGAAAGTACCTTTGTAATCTCATTAGCGAGTTATCCTGCCAGAGCGCATCTATTGCCAGCTGTTTTGGAATCAATAAAAAGACAAACAGTAAGGCCTTACAAAGTATTTTTAGTGCTCTGTAGAAAGGATTGGAAAGGAATAAGTTTACCTTGGTACGTGCATCGAATAGAACGACAAGGAATAACTATAATTTGGACAGATGACCTGCAATACTCGGTCAAAATGATGGTTCCAGTCATTGATTTGGTTCCGGATAAAGGTATTGTTACTCTAGGTGATGATTGGATATACTTCAGAGAATTTATTAGTAAAACTGTAAATTCGAAGTTCGCAAACGATGGTTATATTGTTGGTCCTTTAGGTAAAGAAATGTATAGAAAAGGATCGGAACTTAACATGTATTACAGATTTAAAAATAACGCTACTTTAAATTCCAAATCTGAAAATTTGTATTTGATGGGTTTAGGAACATATTACCCAGCAAATTCTTTAGATCCACGAGTTAAAAATCTAGATGCGATTGAGATGATTGTGCCAGGTAGAGGAAGCGACATATGGTTTTGGTGTGCGGGAAAAGCGCAAGGTACAAAAATGAAATGTATAGGTATGGATTCTGTAAACAATCATGCATTTCCTATTCCGGAGAATAAGAAAACAAAGCCACTAGATGTTCCAGGGGTTGATGAAATGAATAATAGATTTTTGAGCGCAATCGATTATTTTGGGATTCATGAATTATTGTTAGAACAATTTCCAAACCAATTGAATAATCTTGATGAAAACTAGTGTTAAATCAGCCTTGGTTTTATTCGTTGTTAGTCCATTGAGTGCTTTACCGTTAATTGTTTCTTCTATTGGGAAAAAGGAATTTGTTTTTTATATATCCTTTTTTACAGCGGTAATTGGACTTTTCTATACTTATCCTGTTAGTTCGGATGGTCATACACATTTGCAGCATGCAATGAATGATTATGAAAGTATGTCCTTTACTTCTTTTCTGTCGGAATCATTCAAGATTTTATTTTTCTTGGATGGTGCGATGAAAACAGATTTGTATATTCATGTTTTATCTTTCATATCTGTTGTTGTTATTGGTATTCCCGTGCTTATGCATACAATTGCTGGTCTAGTATTAGGTTGGATTAGTGCAAAGACTTTGAGTCTATTAATGCCAAGATATAAAGGCAAATTGGATATGTCAATAGTACTTGTAACTATTTTTATTCTATTGTCGCATGTTGTCTTTAATTTAAATGCAATTAGAATGGGAACGGCAGTTTGGTTTCTATCGTATGGCTTTATATCAAAATTTCGATTACAGAATAAATCATGGTTTCTTTGGATAATATTATCGGTTCAGATTCATTTTTCCATTTTTTTTCTGGCATTGCCTGTTATTTTATTTTCATTTGTTCAACTTCGTGCAAGTTGGTTATTTATATTTTGGTTACTTTCTTTCGTTATTCATTTGAACCTTGCTTCACTTAGCGGCTATTTACCAGGTTTCCATTGCCGCAGCAGATGCGTTAAGTTTTACTCTTTCGATTACGCCACTTAATTTTCAACTTAGGGACACTGATTGCGGCGCTTTGGGTTTGAATGACACCGGTGTTCGTACACCAGCCGACCCAGCATTGTGTTGGGCGAAGTAAAGAAAAAGGAATTGATAAGTACTTAACTTAATCAATCCCATACTTTTTTAACTTGTGGCGTATCTGTCTGAAGCTGATACCCAGTTCTTCAGCGGTGGCAGTTCTGTTCCAACGATTACGTTCCAGGGCTGCCAATAAAATATTCTTTTCAAGGTCTGCCAGATAGTCATCCAGGGAAGGGTGTGTTGCTGGGGCATATTCACCGATGCTATCCGTCGCGCCCACTGTATGCTTGGTTGTCTCAGTGATATCTAGTTGCAGGTCTTCAATCTCAATATTGCCACCGTTGCTCAGGGTAAAAGCCCTTTCCAGAGTATTTTCAAGTTCCCTGATGTTACCAGGAAAAGGATGTTGCTTCAGAAGGCGATAGGCACTTTCGCTTAGTTTCGGGATTGGCTGACTCAGATCAGCAGAAAACTGTTTCAGAAAATGCTCAGCCAAGAGAGGGATATCCTCTGCACGTTCTCTGAGGCTGGGCACTCTCAGTTCAATAACGTTGATGCGGTAGAAGAGGTCTTGTCGGAATTGGTTGTTTCTGACCTCCAGGGATAGATTTTTGTGAGTTGCGCTCAGTATACGGACATCAACTGGAAGTTCTTCTTCAGAACCGACAGGCCGAATACTTTTTTCCTGAATGGCCCGCAGTAATTTGACTTGCATGGGCATGGGCAGGTCAGCCACTTCATCCAGTAGCAGGGTGCCGCCGTGGGCAGCCAGGAACAGCCCCTGTTTGTCTTGGTGCGCGCCGGTAAAACTCCCTTTTTTATGTCCGAAAAATTCACTTTCCATTAATTCTGCCGGAATCGCTCCGCAGTTGACGGGGACAAATGGGCCGCTGGCCCTGGGGCCGAGATGATGGATGGCTCTGGCAAC
>SBGQ01000046.1 GCA_006226965.1 bacterium
GATAAAATTTTATCGTTCTGCTCGCGATTCGAACAGGATCATTTATTCTTCGAATAGTTTGCTGAGCGCGTAATCCTCTGTTCATTCGGTCAGAAAGCGGTAATGCCAGAATCTCATCAATTCGTTCGCGTAAGTGCTCCGTTGAACCCGTTCTGAATACCCAACCGTTTTCATCATCTACAATCATTTCAGACATGCCACCCGAATCACTAACCAACGTTGGCGCGCCAAAAGCCATACTTTCAATACAGGTGTAAGGGTAGTTTTCGAACGGCTCAGAAGGTAAAACTACAAGTGAAGCATTTCGGTATAACCACGAAAGTTCATCTCGCTCACGGTGACCGATAAAATGAACGTTTGTGCCAGTCATTCCAATCGCAAATCGTTCGAATTCAGGGAAATGGTTCGTTTTTTTTCCGGCTAAGACTAAATTGTATTCAGATTTGTAGTTCGATTTTGACCAAGCTTCTAGAATGCGTTGAACACCTTTTCTTCGTTCAATTCTTCCGCTAAACAATACATAGGGTTGTTCAACAGCAACAGGTTTTGGTGTAGATTGTATCTCGCGTTGTAGCGGATAAGGATAGGGATTGGTAAAAAAATCGTTGATTGAACGCCCGGTTTTTGCCGCTAATAAATTTGAAATTCGATGTGATGGTGACAATAATCCGTGAGCCTGCTGAAGACCGAATAATTCCAGTTTATATACTTTTTTTTGCGCATTCATGCTTGAATTTGCTTTGCCTTCGTTCATTTCATCAGCCAAAAAAGATGGTGTATGGCAAGTTACAACTACTGGTATATTTAAGCTTTTATCTTTTAGCAGAAAGGCTGAGCAACCTAAATAATCTGCAGCGTCAATAATATCAATAGTTTCTCCGGCTAGTTGCCAGGATTTTACTGTTTGCCACGCATTAATGGAAAACCAGCGTTCTTTGTCAGGTAAAAAACGTGCAAAATGTCGATTTATAAACCCCCGAATCGGAGCAGTTCCCGGAATTCTGTAGACAGATACGTTTTCTTTAATTTTTTGAACCGGTTCAATTACATTAGCCACCGACTGACAAATTACGCTCACTTTAGTGCCTTCATTGGCTAGAGCAGCGCTCATAAACCATCCATAGGTACTTATTCCGCCCCAATGCGTTTCTTGCGGAAACTGATTTTGAATAATGACTACATGCAGCGGACGATTTTTTGAGTCAGACATAAAAGCTTCACCAGTACACTATGTAAAAAAGTAGCAATGCGATTGCCTCACTTATCGGTATAAGATTATCCAACTCAAATAGTTCCCTTATTTTTATTGTTGATTCACCTAATAAAAAAATACTTTGAAAGAGTACGATGTAAGCTAACATCTCAAACAAATCGGTGTGAAAAAAGGCGATACAGCTTAGGGTAATGATTACGGTAATGCCATTTCGAATTACAAGCCAGCCGTTTTTTTTATTGCCTTTTAACAGTGTTTCGTGAATGCCGCTTACGTACATAATAAATGCCCAAATAGTGAAAAAAGGCAAATACGGGAATAATTGTTGCCAATCAGAACGCCAAAAATGGCTAATAATAGCAGTTAACGTAGGCGGTATTAGAAGAAAGAAGCCAGCGCTGCTAACAATGATTAAACTTAATTTGTATCGGTTTATGCGCTTATGTGAGCTTAATTTCGGGATGAGTATGGGTTGAATAACCGCCTGAATAAATTGATAGGCGTGATGCGGAAGAGTGTAACCACGGTTATAAATTCCAATCAGTTGAGTTGAACTGAATTGCGCTAATAATAAAGTATCCGCTTTTTGTTTCAGTTGTTGAAAGAAATCGTTAATCCCTAAAAAGGCACTGTTTTTATTGATGAAGGAGATGAAATCAGGCTTTTCTAAAGCTATAGGAACTCGAATTTGAGTAAAAAGACTGTGAACTAAATTGGGGAAAATGAACGCAGTTAAAAACGCTGCATGTTCATAATTGTTAATCAACAAGAAAATTGAAAAGGGTTGCAGAATTCCGTGAACATATAAATCGGTTTGTGCTAGTTGTTTGATATTTGAATCCCAATACAATCGGATATAAGACGGAATTGCCAATGCAGAAGCAAATGCACTACCTGCAAAAGACAGAATCCAGATACGTTGCCAAATAGAATGTTCTAATAGAAATGCCCATGCTAACAATCCAATTATGACCGGTAAACTCATCCATAAATGAACAGATTTTTGTTTCGCTAAGTTGATTGAGTCCGGGTTCTGAAGGGCATATTCTTTAAGTCCGAAATCAAATAAAAACCAAATGATAGTTGCCGTAAAGCTAATTTTAATAAATGAGCCGAATAATTCAGGGCTTACATACATTCCGAATACAAAGCTGACGACTATTCGCAGTACACTTACTGTATAATGGCGAATAAACTGTAAAAAGACACTGTTCTTTGTTTGCATTAATGATTTCAGAAAAAGGAATAAATCGGATGATGTGGGGATTTTTGGATAAAATAAATTTCGTTCAAAACTGATTTCGCTTTAAGTTTCCATCGGAAATTAACCCTGAAAATATACAAGGTAAACGATTATCGGTTTTAAGAACCTGAATAATTGAATCGTTGAAATTATGAGCGATACAGAAGTTATAGTACTCGGTAAAAATGGACAGTTGGGGTCTGAATGGTTGGAGACCTTACAGAAAAAAGGAATCCGTGTTAAAGGCTACAGTTCTTCTGAACTAAATATTACCGATAGCAATCGAATAGAAGAGATTTTAGATACAGAGAAGCCTAAACTTGTGATTAACGCTTCTGCTTATACGAAGGTTGATAAAGCAGAAGAAGAGTGGAAGATTGCGTTCGAAGTTAATGGTAAAGCAGTCGGAGAGTTGGCAAAAGCATGCCAAAAACGGTCAATAAAACTCGTTCACTATTCAACTGACTATGTTTTTTCGGGTTCAGAATCAGATATCCAAGAATTTCCCGCAGGTTATTCGGAAAACCATCCGCTTGCACCGCAAAATCAATATGCCATTTCCAAGTTGATGGGGGAATTATACATCAGAGAACAAATGACGGATTATTTGATAATTCGTGTGGCTTGGCTATGTGGGAAAAACGGCAATAATTTCATAAAAACCATGCTTAGATTGGGTAAAGAGCGACCTGAACTCAATGTGGTAAATGACCAGTTCGGTGCTCCAAGTTTCGTGGATAATGTGATTGAAAACACGATAGCTTTATTAAATATTCAGGCAAAAGGAACTTTCCATATTGCCTCAAAAGGCTTGACGAACTGGTATGAGTTTGCAAAAACCGCTCTCGAATTAAAAGAGATGCAAACCGTAGTAAATCCGATTTCTTCAAACGCTTGGCCTTCACCTGTAAAAAGACCCTCATTTTCGAAACTCAGTACAGCAAAGATTGAAATGCTTGACGGCGTAAAATTAGAGCATTGGACTGAGGGGTTAAAACGATTAATATCAACACTGGATTAATAGTATTTATTCATGATTTTTGAAAAAACGCCCATTCCGGGAGTAATAGTAATTAAGCCAAAAGTTTTTGGCGATTCCCGAGGTTTCTTTTATGAATCTTTTCGAAAAGA
>SBGQ01000172.1 GCA_006226965.1 bacterium
GTTTCCTTTAATTGATTAAAACACCTTATTACACTTTTGCCTGCAAAAAATGTAGTTGTTACTGTTTGCTCATACCCAATAGAGTGGGTAAGATTAAATCCTCCTAAATCTGCTTTTCGATGAATTAGTAATGCCCTGTGGTCATATAATTTGCCAACAAATTCTCTGTCAACTTTATCAATTGTACTTGAAAACCTAGTTTGACTAAAATTATTTTTTTTATCTCTTACTGATTTTGCAAGTTGCGTCCACATAAGTGTATTATTCCTTTTTTGACCACTAATGTAATTCGCAAGAGTGCCGATGTAATCAAACACAGAAACTGTGTGATATACATAGCTGTCAAAAAGTGAAGTAATTTGCTGTGTGTAAATTGGGACATAGCCAATAATGGGGGCTTGATTAGGGATTTTTATTATTGTTTGCTCTTCTATATTTTTCTCAATATTTCGAATGTGATTGAATAGTATTTCTAAATGAAACTTGGCAGAATAGAGTCTGTAATTAATATTGTCTCTTAATGTATATATTTTGTTGTCACGAATGCTGCTATCAATATAATGTTTATAGTCCATTGCTAACGCCATAAATCTACAGTTTAACAGCGAAAATTCACTATCAATTTTAGCAAATTCAGATTTATCATCTTTAATATCAATTATATTTTTCTTTTCATCTGCCATATTCAAATTGTTTCCAACCGTTTCTATTTTTTTATATCTGTTTTTTTACCTTGGTTATAATATGTCGGTGTCTGGACATTTGATGTAAAGTAATTGATGAAAAGTCCAACAAAAACTAAGAAAAGTATTGACTGAATTATTACTAAAAACTGTCCAAAACCTTTGTTAACAACTATATCTCCGAACCCAACTGTCGTTGAAGTAACAAAACTAAAATAGATTGCATCTAGTCCGGAGGTAAGTTTATTCTTGAAGAAGTCTGGAATATTATAATTACAATATGAATAGATGATTGCAAAATTTAAGCAAATCTCCATGTAGTTGAAAAATAATGTAGTCAATGACCTTCTGTATGAAATTGGACTTGTGAATTCATTCGATAAATAGATAATTGTTGCCAAATAAATAACAGTTTCAGTTGCCATTATAGCAGCAATAATAGCGACCCAAAGGTGATTTGTCCACCCTATTTGGAAAAAGAATAATGGAAGAAGCAATTTAAAGACAACATATATTTCTACGCCAATTTTTCTTGCTAGTAATCCAAATTGTCCTGAAAATGACCTTACATAAAGACCTGGGAAAAAGAATAAAGAAATAGCTAATGATAGGCGAATAATTCTTTCCAAGCCAAAGTCATTATATTTCTCATTATTCCAAATACGCTTTACGTTTTGTATTTGATTCTTAATTGCAGGATTAACCTTTCTATTTTTGGGTCTTGAATTCTCATGCCCTAAAAAAAGTGTCAGAAAGAATATTTTAAGTTTAGTCACCAATTTTTGTTGGTCTTGTAGTTGTTCGTTATTTGTTGTTCAAAATGGTTGGTAACGGTTTGGCTATGCGCAGTGTCCCGAAGGGCATTGCGTATAGGTGTTGTTGTAGAGCGTTTATTGTTTTTGTTCCGATCGGAGTTGTGCTAGTTTGTCTTTAAGAACTCCAACAATTTCAGTCGTTTGTTTATTTAAATTACTTTCTGGGTCAAAACTTAATCCACCTAACTTTTGAGTCTCATCAAATAGCCCTGGATAGTTATCTGTATACCAGATAGGAATAATCGAGTTTGTACCAAATCTATCCTTGAAATTATCAGATTCGAACTTTGTCCATATTTTTTTAGGATAGTCTTTGCTCAGAAGGACGATCACAAAAAAGGCCTCAGATTTATATATAGGAGCAAGATACTCTTCGACATTTTCTGCTAAAATTCTGGATTGTTCATTTTTATCATAGAATACTGAAATTTCCTCTTCAAGTAAGAGGTCATTTATGCTACTTGCTAGATTGCGGTTTTCCCCAGCAAAGGACAAAGCGAAATCATACTTGTTCGCAAAAGAGATGCTGATATAACCAACTTTTTCTGCGAATTTGGACCATAATAAGTTTCTTAGATAGAACATGAATTTTGGGTCTTCAATTGCCAAAACCCTTGAATTTGTATCATAGTGAATAACACCTCTTAAGTCTTCATTATCTCTAATTATCCCTTCTAAGAAACCTTTGTCCACTACTTGAGAAACACTTAGTTTGTGATCTGGATATTTGAGGTATATATCATCAATTTGAATTGCCCACTCGTCAGAAAGAGAAAGCCAATAGAGTAAATGTAAATACGGGGCTCTTCCTTCTCTACGCAAACGGTTGCCAACTGCAAATTTTCTCGCTTTAGGATAAAATGTTCTCTCAAAATCAGCTAGAAGTTTTTCTTTTATCACTTCTATACTCGAGTTCAATTCAGTTTGCTCCGAGCATGTTTCTAAAACATTAGAATGCACACAAGTTTCTTTTGATAATAATTGGGCGATGTGAAAGCTGCCTTTTGCTAATTGAACAATATCATTCTTAGTATTAATTGAAATATTAAGGGCAGCTTCGCCTAAGGAAACGAGCTCCTCAATTTTGGATTCTGGGTTTTGCTCAAATTTTATTGTATCAATTCTATTATTAAGATCTTCTGCAACTTGAACTAAAGAGTCTCCCGCTTTATTAATTCCAATCAATATCAATTTATCATTTACTCTTTCTTCATCGGCCAACACCTTCATATAATCTGCTATCGATGACTTTAAGTCAAATTCTAAAAGGTGAAAGACGTCTATAATTACAGTTCCCAATTCACTGAAATCTGGAAGCATTCTAATGATTTCGAGGTCTTCCTTTTTACGAGCTGTCAAAGAAGTAATATTCTTATTGAGGCCAAGTTGTTCGATAACCTTAATAACACAGGTCGTTTTACCAATACCAGATGGGCCTTCTACTATTAAACATCTCCCTTTTGTTCGAAGGGACACTAAAATTGTATTATACTCTTCAGGCTTAACAAAAGTATGTGTCGGTATTCCTGATGTCTTGAATACATCTTCTAAATATGCTTTCATGGTCAAATTTTAATGCTCTACAACTCAGTTATATACGCAACTTCTCGTCATTTTTTATTTCGCTTTTTATCCCTCTCTGTTTTTTATAAACATCATAAAAACATAAGCCTATGAATATTAAACGAAATAAATTTTTCATAAAAAGTGCAATGCGTGTTTTTGTATAGTGTGTTTATTTTCTAATGGTTGTAATTAAAGGATTCTTTATTATTTCAACAAGTAAAATTAATGGTTTGGTGCATTTATTTTAGTGTAGAGGAGAGGCGTTTGTTAAGTTGCGATGTACGCTTCGCTGAAGGCGATTCAAGATGCTTCATAGATTGCTGCTTGCTCAGTAATGCGTGTACTTTTATTGCTGCGCTATTCTTTTGTTCGAACTTAATATTTCTTTTAGCGCATCATTGTGGTGGAGGGAATTGAGCACAGCTCAACAAGACACTTGGACTTCGACATGATTCACAAAAGCAGGAAGCGAAGCGGCTTGGCTT
>SBGQ01000066.1 GCA_006226965.1 bacterium
CCGCCATCCGCCATCCGCCATCCGCCATCCGCCATCCGCCATCCGCCATCCGCCATCCGCCATCCGCCATCCGCCATCCGCCATCCGCCATCAAAAATTCGTATCTTCCGCGCTTGTTTAACAAATGTGATGTTGGTCATGATAAAAAAAGCAGCGTTCTTACTTGCGGTAATCCTTCTTCCAAATTTAATTCAGGCTCAATCTTTCGATTTTGAGGCATTGTTTGACGGCAGATATCGTCAAGAATCGGTAGAAGCTCCCAATTGGATGAATAACGGGAAATTTTACTCGGCCTTGAAATTCAGTGAAGAAAACAACACGGTTGAACTTCGAAAATATTCCATTACCGATGATTCTTTTGAGGTCTTGGTTTCTGAAAAAGAACTTGCAACGTTAAACAACGATTTACCGATCGAGATAGAAGATTATCAGTTCTCTGCTGATGAAACTAAGTTGCTCATTCAAACAAAAGTGGAAGCTGTTTGGCGCAGAAGCCGTTTAGCCAACTTTTATGTGTACGATTTAAAGGCTAAATCATTACAAGCATTAACAGCTAACGACATTAAAATCGGAAATGCAGAATTCTCTCCCAAAGGCGACAAAGTGGCTTTCACGCGCGAAAACGATTTATTTCTGGTTGATTTGAAATCAGGTAAAGAATCTGCAATTACCACCGACGGGAAAATAAATTCCATCATAAACGGCTCAACAGATTGGGTTTATGAAGAAGAATTCAGCTTTGCAAAAGCTTGGTTTTGGTCGCCCGACGGCAATCGAATCGCCTTTTATCGTTTTGATGAATCCAAAGTGCGTGAGTTTTTTTACACCTTGTGGGGGCCGTCAAACTATCCTGATAAAGTGACATACAAATACCCAAAAGCCGGTGAGCAAAATGCTGTTGTTACAATCGGTGTGTACGATTTGGATACGAAAGTTACCAAATGGGTAAAAGCGGATGAAAACCCTGATCATTACATCGTTCGTGTAAACTGGACAAACTCATCAAACCGTTTGGCTTTACGCAAGATGAATCGTTTGCAAAATGTGCAGGAATTATTGGTTTATTCATTTGATTCAGAGCAAATAGAAATCATCAAAAAAGAAGAAAATCCACAATGGATTGAAGAAAACGACGCACTTTATTTTCTATCTGATGGAAAATCGTTCATCTACATGAGTGAAGAAGACGGTTTCAATCATTTGTATATCTATACCGATAATGGTAAAAAAATGAAGCAGATTACTAAAGGTGCATGGGATGTTATTGAGGTGATCGGCATCAACGAAAAAAGAAAAGAAATTTATTACATCAGCGCCGAAGATTCACCTTTAGAAAGACAATTGTACAGCATTCGCTTCGACGGTAAAAAGAAAACAAAACTCACAAAAGAAGCCGGAACTCATGCCATTGAAATGAGCGGCGACCAGCAGTATTATTTGGATTATTTCTCGTCTGTAAATCAACCGTTGCGAGTTACACTACACGATTCAAAAGGAAAACAAATTCGTTTGCTTGAAGACAACAACGTGTTGTCCGGTATTTTGACTGACGAACCGCTTCCGACAAAATCATTTATCACGATTCCGAACGAAACTGGATTGAACTTAAATGCTTCAGTAATAAAACCTTATGACTTTGATGAAAGTAAAAAATATCCGGTTTTAATGTATGTGTACGGCGGACCCGGATCACAAACGGTGACCAACGAATTTGAAACCGATCAGCGTTCTTTGTGGCATTATTATTTAGCCAGCAAAGGCTACATTGTTGTAAGTGTTGATAATCGCGGAACTGGTGCTCGAGGTGCTGAATTCAAAAAGGCGATTTATAAAAATCTTGGAAAAGTGGAAATTGAAGACCAGTTAGCTGCCGCGAATTATTTGAAATCTCTCCCTTATGTAGATGCTGACCGTGTAGGCATTTGGGGTTGGAGTTACGGTGGTTTTATGTCAAGTTTAGCATTAACTCGCGGAAGTGATGTTTTCAAAGCTGCAATTGCTGTTTCTCCTGTTATTGATTGGCGATATTACGACACGATTTACACCGAGCGATATATGCAAACACCTCAGCTAAATGCGGAAGGTTACCGAAACGCATCACCAATTTTTGAAGCAGCTAAGCTAAAAGGACACTATCTTTTAGTGCACGGAACAGGAGATGACAATGTGCATTTCCAAAATTCAGTCACCATGGCTGATGCCTTGCAATATTACAATATTCCGTTTGAGACTATGTTTTATCCGAACCGAAATCATGGAATCTATGGCGGAAATACTCGCAGACATCTGTATTCAATGTTAACAGAGTTCATTTTAGAGAATTTGTAAGAACTGAATTGAACTTGAGTCTAAAGGTGAAAGAACAAACGTTTTAAGCAGAAAATCCTGATACCTTTAACTTTACAACTACTACTTTTTAATATCTAAATCTTTTTTTATCCATGCGCTTCGCAGATTACGCTAAAATTTATTGCAAAGCCGGTGCCGGTGGCCCGGGTTCCGTTCATTTCCGTCGGGAGAAATTTGTACCTCATGGCGGACCCGATGGCGGAAACGGAGGGAAGGGTGCCGATATCATTCTGCGAGGAAACGCTCAGATGAATACCATTCTGGATTTGCGCTACAAAAAATACATCAATGCAGATAATGGCGCTCCGGGAGAAGGCGGACGTCGTTCAGGACGAAACGGGCAGGATATTGTACTAGATGTGCCTTTAGGGACTGTAGCTCTCGAAGCTGATACACGTTTATTGTTAGGCGAAGTGGTAGAAGACGGTCAAACTTTAGTAATTGCACACGGAGGCAGAGGCGGATTAGGAAACGCAGAGTTTAAAGCTCCGACCAACCAAACTCCGACTTATGCGCAACCGGGTGAAGCGGGCGAAGAAATCATTGTTGAAATCGAATTGAAATTGATGGCAGATGTGGGTTTAGTTGGATTTCCAAACGCCGGTAAATCGACGATTTTATCGGTGGTATCTGCGGCTAAGCCTAAAATTGCAGATTATCCGTTTACTACTTTAGAGCCGAATTTAGGTGTGGTTGCCTTCCCCGATTATCGAAGTTTTGTAATGGCTGATATTCCCGGAATCATTGAAGATGCACATGAAGGAAAAGGTTTGGGAATTCGTTTTCTTCGCCATATTGAGCGAAATAAAGCCTTGCTTTTTGTGATTTCCTGTATGTCTGATATCAATTATGAATACAGCGTTTTGCGGAATGAATTGGAAGCGTTTAGTCCGGAATTATTAGACCGTCCGGCAATTTTGGCGATTTCGCAAATGGACTTAAAACCAAACTTCGAGTTAGATCAGGAAATTGATGTTGATATTCCATATTTGCCGATTTCTTCTGCTACGGGACATAATGTGAATGAATTAAAAGAATTACTCTGGAAAACGCTGGAGGCTACTAAATAATCCCAATTTTACTATGGTTACGAGAGAGACAAGATCGATGTTGGCCTTAAGTTTGGTTCCGAAACTAGGTCAGCAGCGAATTAGAAATTTAATACAACATGTAAATCATCCGGAGGAATTGTTTTCAAAGCCTTTGGATGAGTTGCTTTCAATTGATGGAATCGGGCAAACAACAGCAGATTCTATTCTTCAATTTAATTCATGGGATTTGGTTGATAAACTGATTCATAGAGCTGAACAGGTTGGATCTACGGCTATTTCTTTATTGGATGATGAGTATCCAAACCGACTTAAACAGATTTATGATTCTCCATTAGTTTTGTGGATTAAAGGAGATGTGGAGTCTTTAGAAACTCAGGGAATTGCCATTGTCGGTACACGAAATCCGACACCATACGGACAAAAAATGGCAACTTTATTTACTCGAAATGCGGTTCAAAAAGGATTGAGTGTGTTTTCCGGTTTAGCTTATGGTGTTGATACCATAGCGCATCGTGTATGTGTGGAATCCGGAGGTAAAACGGTGGCTGTTTTGGGTTCTGGAATCGATTGGATTTATCCCGCAGCAAACAAAAAACTTGCTGATAAAATAGTAGAATCGGGCGGAGCAATTATTACCGAATTTGTTCCAGGAACTAAGCCTGATGCCGGAAATTTTCCAACCCGAAATCGAATCGTAAGCGGATTGAGTCTTGGTGTTTTAGTTGTAGAAACCTCAGAAAAGGGAGGAAGCCGAATTACAGCAAATATCGCCTTAGACCAAGGCAGAGAAGTGTTTGTTGTGCCGCATCCTATCGATAATCCGCATGGAACAGGTTGTAATGAGTTAATAAAAAAAGGTTACGGAAAGTTGGTTCAGGATTTTGAGGATATTGAAGAAGAGATTCAATGGGAGAGACCTGTTTTACAAGAAAATCAACCTGAGAAAAATAGTGCCGAAGTTGATGTAAGTGGGTTGAGTGAACCTTTGCAAGAGATTGTGTTATGTATTCAGAGGGGCGTGAATCAGATCGATGAATTAGCAGAAAAGTTGGAGATGTCCACGCAGGATATGCTTGTTCGTTTGTTGGAATTGGAGTTCAGGGGGGTAATTGTTCAACGAGCCGGAAAACAGTTCTATTTGGCGCGTATTTGAAAAGGCGTTTTTGAAAAGGTATACAGGTGTAAAGGTTTAGAGGTTTAGGGCAGTAAGGAGTAAGGAGTAAGGTTTTTAAATCAGAGATCTGCCATCAAAAATCAAAAATAATTACAATCCGACATCCGACATCCGACATCCGACATCCGACATCCGACATCCGACATCCGACATCACTTACAGTTCTCTTTTCTTCGAGTATCGGTAATCGTTAAAATTTTCCAGCCGTTTTCAGTTTTTGTTAGCGTAAAGTAGTTTACCCCGCAATGCGAAAATTTTTCACCTACATAAAATTGATACGGGCAAAAAACGCTTGCTAAACCGTCGTCCACTTTAATTTCTAAATCATAAATGCGTTCATCCCACATAACTGAATCAGCTTTAGGTTTTGCTATGGCGTTTAACATCGGTTCAAGTCCGCCATCTTCACGAAACTGAAAGCTTCCGTTTCTCATAAATGAAGTCCCCAAATAGGGTGTTCGGTCAAAGAAAGTAGAAGCAACCAAAGCGGAATCACTTTTTCTGAACCCTTCAAACAGCGATTCAATAGTTTGGGTAATGGCTTTCTTTTCTGTTTCCTGAGCTTTCAACTGCACAGTGTTTCCTAATAGAATAATCAAGCAAATACTTAAGGTAATTTTTTTCATAAAGTTATTTTTTTGTTTTAACTAAGATGATTACTGAAATAAATAAGAAAAAAAGGTGAGGAAATAAGGAGGCCCAAAGCGGGGATAATACCCCGTTTGCTCCTAATGGTTCGCTTAATTTCATTAAGGCTAAATAAGCAAAACTGACTCCTAAACCGATAGCTAGATAGGTTCCTTTTCCGCCTTTTCTTCTAACTGAAGAAACACAAACCCCGATAATCATCACTATAGGAATGGATAAAGCGTAAAATAATTTACCGTAAAATTGAACTTGCGGTAAATCTAAACCGCCGGCACCGCTTCGTTCAATAGATTCTAAATATTCAACTATATCCAGATATTCGAGCATGTAAATATCGGCAGTAGTTCGTGATAAATCTCTGGGCAGAACATTTAAACTTGTGTCTTTTTCAGCGAAATTAGCCGTAGTAAACCCGACTGAGTCATACGTAGTTACAATTAAGTCAGTCATTCTCCATATCTGCAAACTGTCGATGAATTTCATTCTGGTCATCTCAGATTTTTTTGCCAGTTTTCCGTCTGAATAATCAAATAAGATGGTATTGTAAGCAATCTTCGAAGTCGGTTCAAAGTAATTTACTTGAAGAATGGAGTTGGGTGTATTTTGTCTGTAAAGCTTGTTTTTATCAATTCTATCAGATTTTCTGTTGATATACGTTCGTTCAAAACCAACCCGTTTTTGATTGGAATTGGGTACTACAAAACCATCTAAATAACTCACAATTCCTAAACCTATGCATCCAAAAAGAAGATAGGGAACAAGTATTCTGTAAAGAGAAACACCTGCACTTTTTAAAGAAATAAGCTCTACGCGATCGGCAAGTTGTCCGGTAATTAAGAGTGCAGCAACGAAAAGAGCAACCGGACTCACTAATCGCACAATTTCCGGAATGTAGTGAAGATAATAATTGCCCCATATTTCTGCGGCAGTAGCGCCACGGTCGGTAAAATCGTCGCTATTTTCAGAAAAATCGATAATAATGAAAATGAAGATGAGAAGAGCTAACATCATCACTGTAACAAAAAACAAGCGTTTTAAAATAAATCGGTCTATTGTATTCGGGAATCTCATGCTTTCGATGTTCTTCTGAATATTTTCCCTCTGTTGATTTTTATCATCAAAACGATAGCTACAATTGTATAGATGATATTGATTCCCCACATACCAATTTCAGGAGAAACCAAGAGGCGGTCGGCTAATTTTTCGCCCTGAATAATCCCTATCCAGTATAAAGTGAAAATTAAGGCACTTATAACTGCCGCAACACCCAAATTGCCTTTTTTTGTGAGCAAACCTAGTGGTGCCCCAATAAAAACGAATAAGATACAACCGAATGGAATGGCTAATTTTTTTTGAATTTCAACCCAATATTTTGCTTGGCGCTCTTCTTTCCATTTTTGCGTGTTATTCACACCATCATAATTAATAGCACGCGCACGAATGCCGCGAATAGAACTTCTTATATAATCTCGTTGATCTTCGAAGTAGGAAAGTGAGTTCAAAGCAATCAAACCGGAGACGAATCCTTCTTTTTTAACACGCGGGGTTCCAAGTGGTTTAGTGGTTTCCCTAACAGGAAGATTTAATACATTGGTTATAAGGGTGTCTTTATTAGCAAAAGTGACATCGATTGATTTGTTTTGTTCGTAAGCATTTCGTGTATCGTTAATGATTTCTTCTTTTAACGTATTAACGACTTCATACATAGCTTCGGCACGCATGGTTCTGTCATTTCGCCCTCTTGATTCAGGGTTAGAGCGAGAAAATTCCAAGTTTGATAAATCGAATGCGATTTCGTACGTGCCAAAACTCGTTTTCTCGATTGTTTTTTCAGTGGATTGTTTTTGTTTGAACATTCGGAACATTTCTCCATTATGTAAAAACAATTTTAAACTTTGTGATTCAGGTTGTGAGCTTAAAAAACCTCGCTCAGCTTTTATTAAAGCTTCATCTTTACCGTTTTTAGGTTCTTGAAATAAAGTGACTCCAAACAAAGAGTCGCTGTCAGACGGTTTGTGTTCAACCAAAAATGTGTAGCCTTCAATACCATCATAGAAAACGCCTTCTTTTAAATCGAATCCGGGTTTTTTTAGACGAATATCAAGGAAAAGAGCTCTTGCGCGGTAGTTGGCTTCAGGCAGGATATAATTTGAAAATAAAACCATTAAAATGAATAGAATGAAACCTGTGCTAACAACGGTTGACATGATTTTATATGGGTGTATGCCTGATGCACGGATTGCTGTAAACTCATTGGATTCAGAAAAGGCGCCATAAACCATTAGAGTAGAAACCAAAACTGCCATAGGTACAGCCAAAACCACCATATAAGCCAAATTAGATAGGATTAATTCAATTATTACAGGAAGAGGAATACCCTTGCCGACAATTTTATCTAAATACATCATTAAGAACTGCATCAAAAGCAGAAACATGATGGTGAGAGAAACAAATAAAAAAGGCCCCAAATGACGTCTTAGAATATCAATTTGAAGGATTTTTGGTAGTAATTTCATTAAAAAATAGTTGCCCGAAAGTATAATTCAATTTATCATATCGCTCATGAAAAATAGAATTTCGCATTCTTAATAAGAAATGAAGTTTCAAAATATTCTAAACAGAGGAAAACAGGATACTAAGCAGGAAAAATGAGCGTTCGATTGCCTATCTTATTCAGTACAGTAATGAATCATTTTATTAATCAAAATTAATTACACCAAAAACTAATTTGCCTATAGCCCACGGTTACGATTTAAGGATAAGTAAACAAATTTTGGTGTACTTCTTAAGGTTTATTAAACCAGCTTATGCAACTATTATGTTGATGCTATTTTGCGTCGCGGGAGAGGTGTATGCGCAAAATAAAACTGCTGAAAAAGATACTACGCTTATTACTGTATTGCCGGATTCGTTGTTTGATACTCGGATTTTCAAAAAGCAATCACAATCGGCATTTTTAAATCCCTTCACAAAACAGAGAAGTGGATTAACTCAACTAAAAAACGCTCAGCCGAAAACGGATATTACATTCAATGACAGTACCGGTTTCTATGAAATGAAACAAACTGTAGATGGAGTTCCTTTTGGGCAGCCAATAAAGCTTGATTTACGGGCTTTTTCGGAATTGTCTTTTGAGGCATATAAGCGAGATAATCTCCAAAAAATCACCTATCTGGAAAACAATCGGAGAACCAATCAACAGGGGTTGATGGACTTTAAGTTTACAGTTCCGGGTGGAAAACAGTCCGTTTTTACAACCATATTTGGTAAACCGGAAGTGAATTTGCGGGTAACCGGGACCGCAAATATGAACATTGGCGCATCTATTCAACGTGATGAAAATCCTGCAATTCCGGAAGATCAGCGCCAGCGTGTGGACCCAACATTTGATCAAAACTTAAAATTAAATATTCAGGGGTCTATCGGAGATAAACTTACTATAAATACAGACTGGGATACAGAACGTCCGTTTGATTATCAGAACCGCCTAAAAATTATGTATCAGGGTTATGATGATGAAATTATAAAATCTGTTGAATTAGGTAACGTAGGTATGGAAACGGGCAACTCGTTAATTTCCGGTGGGCAAGCGCTATTTGGTATTAAGTCTGTTGCACAAATGGGTGCGTTTAAGCTTACCTCCGTGTTATCGCAAAAAGAAGGTCAGGGAAATTCAAAGTCGATAGATGGCGGTTCAACGGAAGAAAGTTTCAAGATTAATCCGACTGATTATGAAGATGCACGCCACTTTTATTTAGATTTTTATACGTATGAGAATTATGACAGGGCTCTGGCAAATCCGAACCTTACTCAAGTGTTATACAATATCAACCAAATAGTTGTATATAAGTTGAATATTGGTACACAACGGAGTGAGGATTTTATTCAGGGTTTAGCTTTTGCGGATTTAGGTGTCACACAAAACGGAATCACTAATGAGTATGAGGTGCCAAACGCCTTAACAGATAATTTAGATGATGCCTATCTGGAAGAATTAAAACAAGCAACTCTCGATACGATAGATGTCGAAAATCTGGCAAATCGATTTCAAATCAGTTCACAAAATATTGTAAAAGGGTATTGGGTGAAATTAGAAGCCGGAGTTGATTTTGATTACGACTCAAAATTGGGAACTATTTCTTTAAAAAATTCAACATTACAATCCAATGAAGCTTTAGCGGTAGCATTTACGCATCAGGTTGGTAATTCGATTATTCGCGTTGGTGATGTATCTCGATTGGGTGAAGAAATTCAGATTTTAAAGTTAATTCGCCAGCAAAATCTCACCAAAGACTCAAAAACATGGCCTTTAACCATGAGAAACGTGTATTCAATTGGGTCTTCAGGATTTAGTTCAGCAGATATCGAGTTTAATTTGGTGTTTACAGGGTTAAACACAGATCAAAACAACATCCCCGGTACAACTAATAACTTGATTAATGATTTGGGTCTTGACCGAGTAAATATAAGTGGCGAGGCAATACCGGATAACTTGATTGACTTTAGTACCGGTGTGCTAGATGGTGTAAATGGTAAAATCTATTTCCCGTACAGAGAACCTTTCGGGGAACGTATTATCGAGGTTATCCAAAATAGTAACATAACTGATAAAGAAACGGCCATACAAGCTTGGGCTTTCCCTGAATTATATCAAAAACTGCAATCGTTAGTTAAAACCGAATCGAAAACGAACTTATACTCAATGAACGGGAAAATTAAAGGGGGTACCAGTGGTTCGTTTTATTTAGGGTATTCTGTTGTTGAGGGTTCCGTAAAGGTTCTGGCGAATGGCGTTGAATTACAGGAAGGTCTTGATTACGAAGTTGATTATTCGATTGGTAACGTTTATATCACCAACCAAAGGTATTTGGCAAAAGGTCAACAAATTAAAATCGACTTTGAGAGCAATAATATTCTCCAAATTCAGCAGACTACATTTACGGGGTTACGTGGCGAGTATGCTGTAAATGATAATATTAAGTTCGGGGCAACCTTTTTTAACCTGAAAGACCGCCCTTTAACGGATAAAATTAGAATAGGTGATGAGCCGATTAACAACTCTGTCTATGGTTTTGATGCTAAGGCAAATTTTGACGCGCCTTGGTTAACAAAAGCTTTAGATTGGTTACCGCTTATCGAAACAAAAGCAGCCTCAAGTGTAACTTTTTCGGGTGAATTTGCCCAATTAAAACCCGGCGTTGCGCAAACAAATGCAGTTCAATCTGCAATAGATAGCGGTAGATTATATCCTGATGAAGAAAGAGGGGTTTCGTTTATTGATGAATTTGAAGGTTCAAAAACAAGTTTTAGTTTCAACTCACCGTCTCGTTGGTCACTTGCGGCGGCTCCGGCTTCCATTCCGGGATACGATTTTTCTATGGAGAATCCATCAACAACAACGCTTTCAAAGATGGATCGTTCCGATATGCGTTCGCAATTTTCATGGTATTCAATACCAATAAATGCTGCATCCATATTAAATGTTCCGAGAAACAGAGAAACACGTTTAATTCAAGTTGAAGATGTATTTGAACGACAAACACTTCAACAAGATAACTTCTTAACCACAATGGATTTATTTTATAATCCGAGAGCGCGTGGTGTTTATAATTACAATTTAAATTTAAAGAATCTCTTAGAACAGAATCCGGAAGACACTTGGGGCGGGATGACAACTATTCTCCCGCAAGGTTTGGAAAACTTAACGTTGAATAATATTGAGTTTGTTGAGTTTTGGGTTCAGGCGATTGTTCCGGACAGTATTTATACGATGGGAAGCTCTCCTTCAGTTAATCTGATAAACGATTATGACGGAAAATTATATTTGGACTTAGGCTTAATTTCGGAAGATGTAATTCCAAACGGTTTATCCAACAATGAGGATGGCTTGTCGCAAGGAGGTGTTCAGAATATTAAAGAGGATCAGGAGGGAACAGGTTTAAACTCTCGATCTTTAGTTCTTAGCCGTGCCGTAGATTTCGATGGACAGTTTAGTATAAATTCGATAGAAGATGAGGATATCGGTTTAGACGGTCTTCCAAACGAACCGAATTTCAGAGATACAACTGAAGTACAGTTTTTTGCGGAATTCGTTGAAAGCATTCGAGCTCAGTATGGGGAAGGTTCACAAATGTATCAGGATGTGTTACTGGATGCTTCGAACGACGACTATTATTACTGGGCGGAATCTCAACTAGAAGGAAAAACAATGCAGGAGAGGTTCTTGAGAATGTTTGGTTACACCGAGATGAACTCAAGAACTACTGGTGAAAAAAGAGCTATTACCAATCGACCTGATGCTGAAGGTCTTTTAATCACAACAGTTCCAAAGTACACAAATGGATATTTCCAGTATGAAATTGATTTAAATCCCGTTCTACAAAGCGAGTTTTCCGGCAGTGAATACGTAACCGATGTTACTAATGATAGAAATGACCCCGGGCAATGGTTTCAAGTGCGAATCCCAATAAACGAGTTTAAGCGTAAAGTAGGCGAAATCGTAGATTTTCAGGCAATTACGCATATGAGGCTTTGGATGAGCGGATATAGAAGGCCATTTACATTACGCTTTGCAAGTTTTGAGTTAGTGGGTTCCCAATGGCGAAAAGCTGAAGAAATTGGGAATACAGCTAATCTGTCTACGGAATTTTTTGTAAGTACAATAAATGTTGAAGAAAACAGAAGCCGCCGTCCGGTGCCCTATGTAAGTCCAGCCGGAGCCATTCGTGCAATAAACAGAACACAGCAAGGTAATGTGTTAGCTAATGAGCAGTCGCTATCTATGGAAGTTAATGATTTAAGATCCGGTGATTTGCGTATGATACGCAGAAACTTTACCGGTGGAATGAATATGATCAACTATTCAAACTTGAGAATGTTTGTCCATGCGGAAGGGTTTAACCGTAGAGGAGAAGCCGAGTTAATTGTTCGTTTAGGTAGAGATTTAGAGCGGAATTATTACGAATACAGACAACCATTAACCCCAACAGATACTACCTATTTTAGTGCACTCCCTCGAGATTACGATACATCCTTGCAAACAGAAATTGAAGAGAGAGTTTGGTTACCTGATGAAAATGCCATGAATATCGTACTGAGTAGCTTTAACGCTCTAAAACAATTACGAAATTTACAGGGAGCAGATGCTTCGGTTACATTTTACGACTCAACATTAGTAAGTGTTGACTCTCCAAAAGGAACTCGCATAGGTATTAAAGGGAATCCGTCGTTACAAGATATTAGCGAAATTGGCATTGGCGTTATGAATCCGGCAAAGCTTAATGCCGACGGATCACTCAATTTGAATACACTAAAGCCTAGTCTTGATGCAATTGTTTGGGTAAATGAATTACGTGTTTCTGGTTTTGATAATGAAGACGGTTGGGCGGCAAATACATCTGCTCAAATTCGTTTAGCAGATATAGGGAGTGTTTCAGGAAAATTCTTAACAAGTACATCCGGATTCGGTTCACTTGATTCTCGGTTAGGCAACAGATTAAGAGCCGATCGTTATCAATATGATATAAGCACGAGTTTTAATGCACACAAATTGATTCCGGAGAAATACGGGTGGAATATACCGTTAGGATTTAGTTACAGCCAAAGTGTTTCTACACCACAATTTTTGCCGCGAGATGGTGATATTCGATTGTCGGATTACAAAGACGCTGTACGGGCGCAGAATATTCCAACTGCTACGCAAGACAGCATCATCAATGCCAAGGTGAATGAAATTCAGGACTATTCAAATCGAAAGTCATTTACACTTAGCAACTTTTCAAAGAAGAATTCCAAATCAAAAATATTACAATATACTCTTGATAATATTAATCTTAACTACTCTTACTCGGAAGACAATAAACATTCAGTTCAGACCGAATATCAAAAAAACTGGGCCTTTAATTCCGGGCTTAATTATAGCTATTCATGGAGAAAAGTTGATTTATTACGTCCGTTTTGGTTCGTAAAAGATGTTCCATATGTGGGCTTTTTGCATGAGCTTCAGTTAGGGTATATGCCAACGTCGATAAATTTATCTGGTACACTTTCTAGGAATTACAACGAAAGTTTACAACGCTCTTTTGATGAAACAATACAACCAGTTCGTCAATCTCACCAGTTTGATTTTAGTCAGAATTTTGGCTTTGCTTACAATTTAACCCCCACAATCCCAATATCATTTAACACTTCATCAAAGTATGTATTAAATAATGCAGGAGAGAGAAGATTTAGTGATAATTTGCTTGATCAATATGAAGTGATACCGACTTTCGAAGCAATTAACAATTTATTTACTGTTGATTCTGTACGTGCAAGACACGAAACGTATACCGAAAATTATGGCGCCAGTTGGAGGCCTCAGATAAACAAAATAAAATGGTTGAATTGGTTTACATACACAACCACGTTTAGAGGTGGATTCGGATGGAAAAATTCGCAGCAAAATTCCAATTTAGGAGCAAGTATCAACAACTCGTATCAATTAAATAATTCAGCATCAATTAAAATTCAGGACTTGTTGAAAAAAATTCCATTTTATGATAACCAAAGAAAAGCAGATGAAAAGGAAGCCAGAGAGCGTACTCGTATAGAAAGTGCTATAAAAAGAAGAAAACAACAGGAAGAAAAAATAAAAGAGCAACAATTAAAAAATCCGAATTACAAACCACCGGCACAAAATCAAGCCAAACAGGAAGATGAAGTTCCTGCAGAAAGTAACTTATTGTATTATGGTCGCAAAACCGGACTGGCTTTATTTAGTATTCAAAATATAGACCTGGGGTATAACCATTCGGAAAATTCTTCTCAATCCGGTTACTCTGGCGGTTCGAGCTTTTTTGATGCGTTTTCCAATCCGAATTCGGGTTCTTCATTTTCACCGCCGCTATTGTATCGAATAGGTTTAATGAGAAGCTTAAATCAGGTTATTGCTAATCCGAATGCTGACGCACGAATTCAATTAAGTGTAAGTGAATCACGAAACGATAACTTCACAATCTCAAGTAAATTCCAACCCTTTAAGAATTTCAATATAGATTTAGATTGGAATGTGAGTTGGAACAGTACGACTAGTAAAGTGAATACATTGGCTGAAAGTAGTGATGAAATAGTTCAATCAATTTTTAACGAAGGGGGTACTATGAATACATCTTCGTGGGTTTTTGGGGGTAATTTTGAAACATTTTACCGAAAACAATTACAACGCGGTTTGGATGACTACTCTGTTGTTGCCGGTAAAGGTGTTATGAATGATGCTACGGGTAATAATGACGGTTTAACCATATTAGATCGCGATGCTGTTCATAAAGACATTACTACTACCTATTTAGCTTTCGGAAATGGTTCATTTGGTAAAAACGGATATTTACCGTTACCGCTGCCTAACTGGAAAATAAATTGGTCCGGTTTAGAGACAATGTTTGAGTTTGCATCGGACTACATTTCCAGGATTTCATTGAGTCATTCTTATTCAGGAGGATATCGAGTGGATTGGGCTTATAATCGAGATTTGGAAGAACCTAGAACTTTTGCCTTATATCAACAATCGGGAATTCAGGTAACCAGTAAAGCTCAATCATATGAGCCAACAACGGTAAACATCGACCAAAAATTTATTCCGATGGTTGCTTTAAACCTAACTTGGAAAAACAATGTAAGTACTCGATTACAATATGATTACTCGAAAATAGTATCATTTAGTACTTCAAGTAGTACAATGAACGAGAGTTCCTCACAAGGATTTAAATTCACAGGTTCATGGTCTAAACGTGGTTTCCGTTTACCATTTTTTAGAAAACTAAGGAATACCTTGGATTTATCTCTTTCAGCCGGTTATTATGACGATACTAAACAGCGCAGAATTCTACTTGATTATTTTGTTTATGGATTGGAAAACGGAATAAATAGCACAAATGCGGGAGATTACGAATACGTTGATAATTCGGAAGGAACGATAACAGGAGATTCCAGAATCAACTTTAGCAGTATTATCGGTTACCAGTTTTCCAGCATGGTAAAAGCAAATTTTGAGTACACCTATAATCACACAATACCAAAATCGACCCAATCATTTGAACGTGTGACTCAAAACATCAAGTTTAATATCATTGTTAGTATTCGTTCGAATTAATCGTTGCATGATTATGAGCCTAAAGCTCTATAATGCTTATGAGTTAAAAAAATCTCTGAGCGTGAGTAGAGAGGGTGATAAGATGATAAGATGATTAGTTGATTAGTTGATGAAACGATGAAACGATGAAACGATAAATCCCTCTTAAGCTTAAGATAGGGCTGGGAGCTGGATTCCGAACGCTTTCGGGATTCCGGTACTCATAAAACGTTAGATATAATTGTCAAATCTGAACACATTGTCACTCCCGTGCATACGGGAGTCTCCTATTGATTGGGATTTTGCAGAATCCATAAGTGTTAAACAAAGTCGTACATTCAAAGAGATTCCTCATCGGAGTACACCGTAGGTACGACGAAGTACTACGTAGTAAAATGACGATAAAAACGAATATTCACAGAGTGAAAAAGAGTAAGAAAAGCCAATTTTTTCCTACGAATCATAAAACAACACAGAACTAGAACAGAAGAGGGTTGGGAGCTGGAGCCCGAACGCTTTCGGGATTCCGGTACTCATAAAACGTTAGATATTGATATCAAATAGAATGTTGATTTCTATCGCAAAGTCACACGGAACGCGTTAATTTTTTTTGACTTGTGCAAAATTCACCTCTTTTTGAAAAATCGCTTACTAAAATTATCCCCGTAATGCCAAACTCATAAAACTTTTACCTTACTGTATAAGCTTATTCCTTCCCAAAACTACTGTGAACCGTTAAGTCCTGGCCAATTACATAAAAGTTCGGGTTTATTTTAAACGAACGAAGTGAATCAACAGAAAAAGGTAGAGGCTGCCAAGAATCATTTGGTTTTAACCATAACGTTGAGTCATTTACAGAAACCTGAACAGGTAGTTCAAAGTCGGGAACCGTTTGATTCCATCTATAACGCAGAGTATTTCCCAAAAGTCGATATTGTAAAACCGGAATACGAACATCACGCAAATACTGATCAAAAACTGTTTGCAATGGCATGTTTAAAAACTCACTGATAAACGTTTCAATTTGGTTTGTTGTAACCGTTTGATGATAAAATTCTTGATTTAAACCACGAAGCATTGCTCGCCAAACCGAATCGCTCGGAGCAAGTTGGCGAATCGTATGTAACATGTTGGCACCCTTGTAATACATATCACCGGAACCACTTGCATTTACATTGTACGGCGCAATAACAGGAATATCGTTATTAATTCTGGAACGCAAACCGCGAACATATTCAAAACCGGCATTTTTTCCGTTATGATACTCTAAAAACAAGGATTCAGAATAGTTGGTAAAACTTTCGTGAATCCACATATCTGCCATGTCTTTGTAGGTAATATTGTTGGCAAACCATTCGTGACCCGATTCATGAACAATAATGAAGTCGAATGTCAATCCCCAGCCGGTATCACTTAAATCCATACCGCGATATCCGTTTTGAAAACCATTCCCATATGTAACCGAACTTTGATGTTCCATTCCCAAATAAGGGACCTGAACAAGTTTGTAACTGTCTTCATAAAAGGGATACGGACCAAACCAATACTCTAAAGCTTGCATGGTTCTTCGGGCATCTTTGAACTGAACCCTTGCTTTTTCCAAATTGTAAGATAAAACCCAATAATCGCAATCGAGAGCGCCTTTTTCACCTTGATAAACTTCACCAAAATGGACATAATCCCCAATATTGATATTCACACCGTAGTTATTAATTGGGTTACTCACATGCCATTCAAACACCGCAGAACTATCTTGTAACATCGTTTTTGAGCGTAATCTTCCGTTTGAAACAGCCGTTAATCCTTTTGGCGCATGAATTATGGTAGTCATGCTATCGGCTTCATCGTACATATGGTCTTTGTTCGGCCAAAACATACTGGCGCCTTCACCCTGAACAGAAGTAGCGATAAATGGCTTTCCGTTTGCATCTTTTCTCCATGTAAAACCACCTGACCAAGGCGGACGTAAACTGACAACCGGTTTTCCTGAGTAAAACACTGTAATGAAACCGGAATCACCTTTTTTAAGCTCTTTTTTTAGATCAACGAAATAGCTGTAACCGTCTTTTTTCCATTTGATGCTTTTCCCTTTGTACTCAATTTTGGAAATACTTAAGGGCTCTTGTAACTCAATTTGAAGTTTTTTTCCTTTTTCTAATGCAGTAAAATGAATTTCATTAGAACCTGAAATGGTGGAATCAACAGGATTGACCGATACATTGAGTTTGTAAAACGTTAAGTCCCACCAAGCCCTTTCCGGTGTTATAGAACCACGCAATGTGTCTTGGTGAGTAAAGGGTTGTGCTTGAACAATTGAAACTGTTGAAATCAGTACAAAAAAAGTGAAAATGAAATATCTCATATATCAAAAAAGATTATTGCTTTCGTATGATGATACCACTTTTGTTTTAAATGATGCGAATCATATTGCGTAAAAGTTTATTGCACCTATTCACCCGATTTTAAAAACGATGGAGATTTCAGGGATAAAAGGGCGTTTAATTCATCGAATCTACATAGGAAATTAAACTCGTACTTACAGACAACCGAAGACTAATCAGGTATAAATGCCACTATTTCAATTTCAACCCAAGCACCTTCTTCCAATAATCGATCAATCTGGACCCAAGTTGATGCAGGATGATGCTCACCGTAAAATTCAGCGCGAATGGGCTGAGCTAAAGACATGGCATCAATATCTCGAGTGTAAACAGTTTCTTTAACAACATGACTTTGGTCTAATTGATACGCCTTTAATGTGTGTTTTATTCGCGCATATACATGTTTTAGCTGTTCGTTCAGGTCTTTTCCCGGAGCAGCCGTCCCGGAGATATACAGCATATTTCCAACTTTTACTGCCTGAGCATACGTCCATGCTTTTTGAATTTTAGGACCGTCGTAATAGCGTTCAATTCCATGTTTGTCTTGTTTTTTTTCTGCTTGAGGAGCTTGTTGAGCTAGTAATACGTTTGATGTCAGAATCAGAAAAAGGGTAGCGATTATAGAAGTTTTCATATCTCTATGTAGATGTTAAATCGAGAAGTATAGTTTTATAGACAGCTAAATAAACTTCAATTGGGATAAACTGCCGGAAATTAATGCTTATCAGCTTTTAAGAGTGTTGCCAGTCCATCAAGTTGTCCAAAAATATGCTCTTTGTTTTTGATTGGATGTAAACACAATATTCCAAGTTGGATGATATTCACCGCTAAAAAATCAAACAGACGAAAAGAAATGTGTTTCGCATTATTCAAAACCGAATATCTGTTAATTACAGCTGATTTTTTAAACGCCCTCCGGGAAATGCGAGCTTGTTCGGATTTGTTGTGAAATCCGCTGGTAAACGGAGTTATGGCTAGCTCTTTGTTTAATTGAATACAAAAATCTAAGTCCTCGTCTTGGGCGTAACCACGTAGATTTTCGTTGAACCGACTTTCGTTAAAAACAGTTCGTCTAAAACTCATAGAACAACCGGATAAATAGTGAGTCGGGAAGAGCTCTGTTTGAGATAAGGGGTAAACTTGAGCATCTAATGTTCGTCCGTTTATGGCGATCGTTCCCGGAATTTTTGGGTCGAAAAAGCGAGGTTTGTAAACGGTGTCTTGTTTAATAAGCGCGCCAAATCCGAAAATAGATGGATTACTTAGAAAACATCGGTTTAATTCAGTGAAATAGTTGGGTTTCGGAAAGAAATCATCATCCAGAAAATGAACAAATTGGATTTCACTGGAAAGGAGTTGTAAGCCCAAATTGCGTTGTGCAGGTAAATGAGGAGAGGCTGAAATACACGTGAAATGAGCAAGTAGTGATTCGTAGCGCTTTTGATGATGGAGTCGGTCAAAAGATTCGGATGCATCAACTAAGATGAGCTGTTCAGGAAAAAAATCGCAGGCTAAAAACGATTTAACTTGCTCGTTTAATACTTCAGAACGGTCTTTTGTGCATATGATGAGTGCATGTTTTGCTAATAGCGTAGGCATGTTTAGGCGTATTCTTCAATCGTGCGACGATAAAATTTTATC
>SBGQ01000021.1 GCA_006226965.1 bacterium
TAATCAACTAATCAACTAATCAACTAATCAACTAATCAACTAATCAACTAATCAACTAATCAACTAATCAACTAATCAACTAATCAACTAATCAATCTAAATCATCTCGGATAATGCTCATTACATGGAAATCCGAATAACGCCCGTCTCGATACATTGCTTGACGTAAAGTACCTTCTCGTTTGAATCCCTGCTTTTCATACACCTTAATCGCGCCTGTATTTTCTGATGCAACTTTTAACTCAATCCTATTAAAGTTCAAAGTTTTGAAGGTGTAATCAACCATCAGTTTAGTTACTTCTGATCCGATTCCTTTGCCCCAAAATTCGGGATAGGCAATTCCTAAATAATAAATTCCCATTCTCCCCACCCAATCAATTCGCACTAATGCAGTTTGACCAATTGGCTTATGTGTCTCCACATCACAAATCGTAAAAAAGATAGTTGAATGATCGTCCAATTCTTTTGTGAATCGTTCTTTCCATTGTATGCTAGAGGTTGGAATGGCGTAATACAAGGTTTCTCTCGGCTCCGGACTGTTATTCAAATCACGAATCATCTGTTCATCGCCGAGTTCAAATGCTCTCAAATAACAGTTTTTCCCTTTTAAAAACACGCCGTTTTCCATGAATTTCCTTTTATTCAGTGATGCTTATTATAGAAATGAAAGCTACTAAAAAATCCACTTGGGGAAATGATTCCGTCCATTCTAAACCCAATTTTTATTACTATTCTTAGTGCAATAACGAGCTTGGAATACAATGAAAAAAAATTCAACCCATAGTACCAATTACATCAATACCTTAATCGAAATCTCTGATGATTGTCCGGCAGAAAAAGGAACACAGCCAACATCAAAAAGAGAGCAAAAAACAATCGCTGAATTGCAGTTCGAACGTTTGGTAAATCAGCCCTATCGGTTTACTTCAGACGATGTTCTTTTTGGTGTTTTTGCGGAAAAAAATGAACTTACTGAATCAGAGCTCAGTCAGGCACGTGAATCTTTTTTCTCTAAAGGTCAGCCTTGTTTTCGAGCATCACCCTTAACAAAACAATACGGATTTGGCGTACATGCCAATCATGAAGGGAAAATTGCTTTAGTTCCGGTTGAATCTGAACAGTATGCGGCATTGCAACAAGACGCTTCCGTGATAAAAGTTAAAGCCATGCGAAATTCGAAAAAGTAAGATGGTTCCATTTGAAACACTTCAAACCTTAGCACTTTCCTTGCCGGAATCAACCGAAGAACCGCATTTTGACAAAACATCGTTTCGCGTTCGGAAGAAAATATTTGCAACGTATGATGCCCATAATCACAAAGCCAGTGTCAAGTTTTCAGAGATTAATCAAGATTTGTTTTGCGCAGAACCAAACGGTGCTATTTATCCGGTGCCAAATAAATGGGGTTTACTAGGCTGGACAATTTTAGACCTAAACGTGCTAGAAACAAAAGTCTTTGAACAAGCATTAAAAACAGCTTTCTGTGATGTTGCTCCAAAAAAATTGACAGAATTGGTTGAATTGATGTAATGTACTTGCATCTTTTCTGTTAAGTACGGCGTAACTGCATTTCGCACTAAACCTAGGCCATGCTTATGATTAAACTTGAAACTGACATTACGATTGATGCTCCTGTAACTAAAGTGTGGGAAGTTCTTACCCAATTTGAGCAACACACTCGATGGAATCCTTTTATTAAATCTATTCAAGGCGTACAGAAAGTCGGAGAACAATTACAAGTATTTATAAAACCACCCGACGGAAACGGGATGAAATTCAAGCCAACAGTATTGAGATTCGATGCCGAGAAAGAGTTTCGCTGGAAAGGCAAATTTCTTATAAAAGGCCTATTTGATGGTGAACACTATTTCATATTAAGTAAGATTAGTGAACAACAAACCCGCCTGATACACGGCGAGGTTTTTTCGGGGTTCTTAGTGCCATTTATGGCAAAAACCCTAATCAAAACGAAAGAAGGTTTTCAATTAATGAATCAGGCTTTGAAGTTGGAATGTGAAAAACAGAACTCGTTAAAAGGATTTGATTAATGAAATCTAGCGGGTATTCAGGTACTCCTTTAGCCAAAAAATTGGGTATCAAGACATCAACTTCACTTAAACTGCTTAACCAACCGGATTATTATTTTGATCTTTTCTGTGATTTTCCAAGTAATGTCGCTCTAAATCAGGCAGATTTATTTGATACCATTCACCTCTTTGTTACACAAGAAAACGAGTTGCGAACGGAATTGGCAACAATCAGACAAATGCTAAAACAAAACGGTGCAATTTGGATTTCATGGCCGAAAAAAACTTCGAAAAAGCAGAGTAATCTTGACGGAAATCTCGTCCGTGAAATCGGTTTACAAACTGGTTTGGTTGATATTAAAGTCTGTGCTGTTGACGATACATGGTCGGGCTTAAAATTTGTAATTCCGGTAAAAGACCGAAAGTAGTTCTCTGTTTTTTGCAAATCAGTGATTTCTTAAACGTTCTGCTGTACACCTATCGTTGATTTTTGAAAATCATATTTTCCTATCTTGGTATGTGTCATCAATTAATTCTGCTATGAAATCCTTTTTCCTTTTACTGATTGCTCTCGTTTTAAATACCACCTCATCTTTATCACAAACACCGCTACCTGTCGAAATGCTTATTCGGGTTGATGATTCGGGTATGAATCACGCCACAAACACCGCATTAAAAGAACTTTGTGATTCCGGTATTCCCTTTTCAACTTCTATTATGTTTGCCTGTCCGTGGTATCAGGAATCGGTTGCATTACTCAAAAACTATCCGCATGTCACCGTTGGCATCCATCTTACACTAAATGCTGAATGGGAAAACTATCGCTGGGGACCTGTTTCCGGACGCGATAAAGTTCCTTCTTTGGTCGATTCTCTTGGCTTTTTTGTGCCAAGCAGAGCGGCTTTTGATAAACTAAATCCCAAAATCGAAGACATCGAAACTGAACTTCGAGCACAAATTGAACGCGCTTTACAAAGTGGATTAAAGATTGAATACGTGGATTATCACATGGGAACTGCGGTAGATAAACCGGAACGAAGAGCCTTATTAGAAAAATTAGCGAAAGAATATGGCTTAGGTATTTCCCGATATTTCGGTGAGGTTGATGTGGATATCATGTACGCTAAGCCTATCAAGGAAAAGAAAAATCACTTAGTTAAAATCACCAAAGAATTAACCAATAAACAGGTGAATTTATTGGTTTGCCATATCATCGACGATTCACCAGAAGCACAAGCTTTGAAAGATTTAAACTCGTTTGGCTTAAAAGAAATGAGCAAACATCGTCAGGCTGAATTACAAGCATTATTATCTCCAGAATTCAAAAAATCTTTAGCCGAAAACAAAGTAAAGCTCATTACCTATCATGAATTAATTCAACGAGTTGGCCTCGAAAACATGCAGGAAACCAAAGAAACAGGCTATTAGATTTAAGAGTTTTTTAGATTTTATTTGAAACTTTATAGTGATATTTCGTCTAAGCGTTTTGATTTTTATCAACCATACTTAGAGAAAAAGTAAATCATCATGAAATCTACCCTACTCACGTTACTTGTTTTTGGTTTAATCCAAACAGTATCAGCTCAAGAAACCAAAGAAATTAAACATGAAACCGCATTTTATAGTGGTTTTCTAAATATTGTACCCGACAACTTCTCATATCCTCTTTTTGGATTTATTAATATCGCCAAAGGAAATCATCAACAATTACAATTTGGCTTTGTAAATACAACCGGGGGTTCTGCCAAAGGTGTAAACTTTGGCTTCGTAAACACTGCCGTTGAAGAACAGCGCGGTGTTCAATTCGGATTTGTAAACACAGCAGGTTCTTACAAAAATGGACTACAATTCGGATATGTAAATGTGACTAAAAAGCTGGACGGACTCCAATTCGGATTTGTAAACTATGCCGATACCGTAAAAAGTGGGCTTCCAATCGGATTTATCTCTGTTGTAAAAAATGGCGGTTACCGTGCTTTTGAATTAAGTGCTTCTGAAACATCACCCATTCAGCTTGCATTTAAAATCGGCGTAAAACAGTTCTATACTTCACTAATTTTGGGCTATCATCCTGATGCTGAGTACAAAGCGCTTTCCGGAGCCGGGTTCGGTTTCATTAAAACCTTATCCGATTCTTGGGTAATTAATCCTGAAATCATCTCTTTAAACGCCATCGGAACTCATTATCAACATTTCGAAAGTCTGCATCTCTTATTCGGTTATAAACTCGGCGAACGTACGCACGCTTATTTTGGCCCGACTGTTACACTACACTACAACGATTCAACCACCGATAAAACGGAGCCTGTATTTACACTCTTCAATCATTCTTTAGCTGATAAATGGACAGTTTACGGCGGTGTTCGTTTCTCTTTACGCTGGCAATACAAAAGCTAAACGATCTGCTGCTTAGTTTAATTTTTTGTGTGATTTCATCGGATACTTTTGCATATTCGAATGGTAATATTCATTAAAAAAAGACAAGGTTATGAGTTATCATTTTAGCAAATCCGTAGAAGGCAAAACATTTGATGAAGTAATTGAACATGTAACTGCGGCTCTTAAAGTGGAAGGCTTTGGTGTTTTAACTGATATCGACATCAAAAAAACACTAAAAGCCAAATTAGATGTTGATTTTAAGAACTATCGCATTTTAGGAGCCTGCAACCCGGGTTTTGCACACAAAGCACTAACGGCAGAAGACAAAATCGGTGTTTTCCTTCCATGTAACGTTGTTGTTCAGCAACATGAAAACGGGACTATCGAAGTTTCAGCCGTTGACCCAATTGCATCCATGATATCCGTTCAAAATGAAAATTTGGGAACGATTGCCGGCGAAGTTCAAACGAAAATGCAACGTGTTATTGAGAGTTTGTGAATTCATTCATAAAACAATATTTAGTACTCAGTCTAGCTATACTATTTTCAATATCATTTGAGATTGAAAATAGTATAGCTCAAGTACCTTCAACAAATGGACTCCAAGAATTTATTACTGCTTTTCAACGTAGAGATACAATAAAAATAGCATCCTATTTTTCATATCCAATAAACTTGTCCTATCCTATACCTAAAATTGATGATGAAAACGAATGTATCTCTCGATTTTCTGAAATTTTTGATGATTCAATCATAAACCAAATAGCAGAATCTGATATTAATTACGATTGGAATTACTCCGGTTGGCGAGGCTTTTCTTTTCAAAATGGGCTGTTATGGATTGATGAACGGTTTCTAATTTATAAAGTCAATTATTTAACCAAAGTTGCAGATTCATTAAAACGTGAATTTCTATTAAATGATAAATTAGCTCTTCATGAAAGCTTGAGAGATTTTTCAAAACCAAAATATTTGTTCGGATTTAATAATTATTTTGGCAGAATTGATGAATTGAATGACCAAACTTTAAGGCTGGTTCTTTGGCAAAAAGGTACTGAAACTCAATTAACTAAACCGGATATAATTGCATTTACTGATGAATTTATAGTAGAAGGTACAATCAGAAACGAATCGACAATTTTTAAACTAACTGATTTTACTTACGAATTTTCATTTGACTCCAATTATCCTGAAGTTACTATATCAAAAGACGGCGAAGTAATTCTAAATGCAACCTTAACAATTTACTCCTGGTGAGTATCTACAATAAACAGGTTTTGTTCTAGTTTCATCAGAATGAATCGTAAACAGTTTATCAAAAAATCTATACTTGGAACAATCGGGCTTGGGTTAACAAGTGGCTTGTATGCTTGGCAAATTGAGCCCTTTTTTCTTGAATTTGTACATAAACGTATGCCCGTCAAAAATTTACCGGATGAATTGGTTGGGAAAACTGTTATGCAAATCAGCGATCTTCATATAGGTAACCGATTTGATTATCACTACATCATAGATTCTCTCATTAAAGCCAAAACATTCCATCCGGATTTTGTGGTTTACACTGGTGATTATGTGACTTATGAAAATGAAAAACAATTCAGACAGCTTAAGGAAGTACTTAACCATGTTGTTAAAGGAAATTTGGGAACTGCTGCCGTTTTAGGAAATCATGATTATGGTATTAATTGGTCTCAGCAATTTGTAGCCGATGAAATCACTCAATTACTCAGCAACTCAGGTGTCACGGTTTTAAGAAACGAGCAAAAAAACTTTTATGGGCTGACATTCTTAGGGCTAGACGACTATTGGGGGTTAAATTTCCGCCCTAAAAAAGTTTTAAAACAACTTGATACCTCTAAAGCTACAATTGCATTATGCCATAATCCCGATGTTTGTGATAAGCCAATGTGGAAACCTTACCAAGGATGGATTTTATCGGGCCACACACATGGCGGACAAGTTAAACCACCTTTTCTTGACCCACCGATTTTACCCGTTAAGAACAAACTATATACCGCCGGCGAAATCGACTTAAAAGACGGACGAACCCTGTATATAAATCGCGCATTAGGACATCTGTGGCAAGTTCGGATGAATGTTCGTCCAGAAATCACCCTTTTTGCATTGGAAAAAGCCTAATTTAATAGCGTTGTTTTTTCAACTTCACTTCGTCAACTAAAGCTTGAATAAATGAAGTATTCTACTTGTGATGAATGCGGTAGCACATTCAAACCGGCTGTTTCTCCAATGAAAAACCTGTGTCCGAATTGTGCTCATTATTTGTATGATTATCCGAATTGTAATCACGACTTTGAAAATTGTGTATGCACAACTTGTGGCTGGGACGGGAGTACTTCTGCTTTTGTGAAAAACGGATTGAGCAAAGATATGGCTCCGTTTAAAGTGTATACCATTCCTGGTCTTGGACTCGATTCCCGGATTTTTCAGCAGCTAGATATTCCCTTTGTAGATCTTCATCATTTAAACTGGATTGAACCACAGTCTTTAAAAGAAACTATTCAGGATTATGCGCACCGATTTTCACTACAAATTGACACATCATCATCACCGGTTGTTTTAATCGGGCATTCGTTCGGTGGTGTTTTAGCTCAAGAAATTAGCAAGATTCTACCTGTCTCAAAAATCATACTGATCTCTAGTATAACACATGAATCTGAGAAACCGTTTGCATTCACATTATTAAAAGTAAGTCGTTTATATAAGCTTGTCACCCCGATGAGTATTTGGGTTTCCGTTTTATTCTGGGGTTATTTCTTTGATTTCCAGCGTTTTAAAGACCTTCGCTTTTTTCAAAAGATTATCAGAAATTCACGTTATTCCGTTTTGATGTGGTCGTTCAAAACTATTTTTGAGTGGAAATCAGCTTCCAAAATCACTGTTCCCATCGTTCGCATTCATGGTAAACTAGACCGTACGTTTTTTATCAAAAAACAAAACCAAATAAAGTATGTAATTGAATCCGGTGGGCATTTTCTTGTTTTTAAAAGAACAAACGAGATAAATCGAATTCTAAATGATGAGTTAGCGGAATTACATTCGATGAAACATTCACCATAAAACAAAAAAAGCCGATGTTTCCATCGGCTTTTACATTCTGCGGAGAGAGAGGGATTCGAACCCTCGGTACCCTTTTGGAGTACACACGCTTTCCAGGCGAGCCCGTTCGACCGCTCCGGCATCTCTCCGGGTCGAATTGTAAGGGACGCAAATATAAACGGAAAACGAGCGCATTACAAGAATAAAAAGAGAGTTGTGTGTTTTTGATGGACGATGGAAAAACTAAATCAACAATCATGTTCCTTTTTCAACATACTTTTTCATTGCCTTGCTTAAAAACTCGGCAAGCCCGGGCTTTACGGAGTCATAATTAGCTTTAAATCGTTCATCTTGCACATATAGATCAGAAAGACCTGCATACATTTCTAGAGAGCAATCATAAAAGGTATTTACCCATTCATGATGCCGCACAATTTGCTCCTGAACTTCTGGTGCATCAATTGGAAAAGATATTAAAGCTGCGAGTTTTTGGTTGATATCATCCGCTAAGAGTTTTACATCATTCCATTGATTTTTATTCATTTGCTGAACACGTTTTCTCGACTCAGCAACTATTTTTGGGTCGTACTTTGTATCTACTTCTTTGTTGATGGCTTCGATTTCTTCCTTCGAAAAACCCTCATATAATTCTTCTTCTGTAATGGGCATAGTATTCTCCAAGTGTTGAATGGTTTTGGTGAGTGTATTCAACAGGGTTTTCATGCGGTTTTGTTCGGCCTCCAACAACTTTTTGTGATGTTGAAGGTGCCCCAGCAAGTTTACATCCGGAGCATCTAACAGCTTTTTAATTTCCTTTAACGGAAACTTTAGCTCTCGATAAAACAACACTGACTGGAGTTTCAGTAAATCTTCTCGGGAATAACGACGATAACCCGACTCATCTCGCTGAGAAGGTTTTAGCAAGCCTATCTTATCAAAATGATGTAAGGTTTTAATACTGATTCTCGCCAGTTTGGCAACTTCACCGATGGTATGTCCACGCATGATTTTTTCCTGTTTTCACCAAGTATAAAGCCTGACCTAAGCGGAGAGTCAAGTAGGGAAATCTATTTTTTTGAAATTCATTCAAGCATTCATATGTAGATTCGGTATTGGTTTAGCGATTTCATTTTCAAAAAAAACTACTTTTTTTACCAACTATCGGTTTAGGAGTTTGATAAACTCTGTACATCTCCCGCAAAAGGGATAGCAGTGAGCTCCTGCGAACGGATAGCCCGACCCGAACGAACGTAGTGAGTAAGGGATTTGCCCAAGTTATATCAAAACTTATCCCACAATGAGATCGGTTGTTCAGCAAAAAACGCTTGAAATACGGTAATTCCCAAAACAACAAAAAGCGCGGTAAATGTAAGAACTGTCACTATTTGAGAGCCCGATACTTTTTGAATTTCCGCTTTGTTTTTCAAATCGCAAACCTCGCCGGGACAATACATGGCTTTTTCTTTATATGCCCAACCGTAAAACATGCAACCGAAGCAGATTCCAAAAGCAGCTTCAAATGACAAAAAAATGAGGCAAACTAAACAAATAAGTCCGGTTATGATGCTGTATGTGTTTAAAACTACCATCAGCACAAACATTAGACCGGAGAGTACAATTCCGATTTTCCAAGCAAATTTCTTTTGTTGCGCTCCAACATATTCAGGTGTTTGATTCCGAACAATCATGCGTCCGAGTATTAATGAAGGGGAAAATCTAGGATTGATGTAAACTCTTATGATGAAATCAAGTACAAAAAATGTGATGAAGTATTTAATCACCATAAAATTGCCCTGAGCCATAATGAACATGAGCGAATTATAGGCTCCAAAAAACAGAATGCCCGCGGCAGCTCTGATTTCACGTTCGTTTAATACCGGAATTTCATAACCCGGAACATGCTCTCCGAATTGAATACGATTCTTCATATATAAATCCTGTGCTCAAATTAAATGGTTGATAAACTTTAGAACTTAAAAGGTTTATTGAATATTGATTCAATAAAATTGGCGCTAAGCTTACGCAAAAAGTACGATGTTTACTTAGTTAAATAATTATCTTTTGTTAATATAATCGGCTCATAACGTAATTTAAAAGCACTTTTAATACTGCTTATCCTCTTTTTCTCTTGTACTGTGATTGCACGATATGATTCAAAAATACTTGTGTATGTACATGGTCAAATTGCAATTCATGGGGCATTGCACCAAATAACGAACTCCCGCCACCTAATAGAATCGGTATCGTTGTAACAATAATTTCATCAATTAAATCTTCGTTCAGCAGGCTTTGAATTGTTTTACCACCGTCTATATATAAATGATGGAATCCTTTTTCGTGAATGGTTTTTAAAACTGATGGTAAATCCCCTTTCACCATTTGTACTTTTCCCGAATACTTTTCCGGGATTTCATTCAAGGTTGAACTCAACACAAATACGGGTTTCTTAAACGGCCATTCGATATCAAAACCACAAACGGTGTCGAACGTGACTCTTCCCATCAAAATAGCATCAACCGTTTCCATGAAAGCGTAATAACCCATATCAATTCCATCGGGATTGGGAATCATGTCTAACCAAGCTAAGCCATTATTTCGGTCAGCGATATAACCGTCTAAACTTCTTCCGATAAATACTTTATTACTCGTCTGCATGTAAAAACCTCCTTTTGATTGATGCATCAAAATAGTAGAAAGTTTGCAAAATCGAATTCGTGTTTGTGATAAAATGAATAAATAAAACAAGTTTACTTTACCGCACTCTTTCTTTATCACTTCGCTATTCTTTAGGTAACATCACAACTCAGCAAGGTTTTACAAGGCTTATTAACATTTTTAATACTGATTTAACTCGAATTAAGAACGAAGCAATATTAATTCAAGACGAACTCATCTAATCCAAACTTCAAAATCTGCTTTCCCCTATCTTTACCACCCCATGATTACCGAAGACATTAAAGAACAAATTAAGGAAGCTGCCGACATCGTCGAAGTCGTATCCGACAGGGTAAAACTAAAACGAAGCGGAAACGGATTTACCGGTTTATGTCCGTTTCACAACGAAAAAACACCTTCTTTTCACGTTTCTCCGCATCTTGGTATTTATAAATGTTTTGGTTGCGGCCGTGCAGGTGATGTCTTCAACTTTGTGATGGATACCGAAGGCGTTAGTTTTCCCGAGGCAATGAAAGCCTTGGCATCTCGCTACAATATTTTTATTCCTGAGGAAGACGACCAATCCGATGATCCCAAGCACAAGGAAAAAGAAGGCGTTTTTCATGCCTTAAAATTTGCTGCTGCTTATTATCACAATCAATTAAGAGAATCTGAGGAAGGATCTCATGCTCGCTCCTATCTTATTCGTCGTGGGTTAAATCGCGAAATTATCAAAGAATATTTGCTCGGTTATTCATTGGATTCGTGGCATGGTTTACTACATGCTGCCAAAAGTGCAGGAATAAATGAATCGTATTTATTCCAAGCCGGACTCTTGAAAGAATCTGACCGCAACAAAGAACCTTATGATGCCTTTCGCGGACGTGTTATGTTCCCGATTATCAACACGATGGGACGCGTAATCGGTTTTGGCGGACGATTAATGGGCGATGCCAAACAAGCGAAGTACATCAATTCTCCGCAGACAATGGTGTACAATAAATCTGAAGTCTTATACGGCATAAATGTCGCTAAAAACGAAATTCGAAAGCATGAAGAAGCCATTTTGGTTGAAGGTTATATGGATGTGCTTCAAATGCATCAAGCCGGTGTGCGCAATGTGGTTTCAACATCAGGAACAGCGTTAACAGCGCAGCAAGTAGCGATTCTTCATCGTTTTGGTGATAAACTCACTGCTATTTTTGATGCGGATAATGCCGGACAAAACGCCATGAACAAAGCTATTCCGATTGCTCTTGAAGAAGGTTTAGGTGTAAACTTGCTCAAACTACCTGATGGCGAAGACCCCGATTCTTTTGTAAAACAATTCGGTAAAGACGGATTTTTAGGTTATAAGCGTCAACATGAGCAAGATTTCATACAGTTTTTAGTCAAATCTGCACAGAATAGAGAAGATTGGGATAATCCCAGAACCAAAAAACAAGTTGTTGCCCGTGCGATTCAATTGATAGCTGTCGTGAAAGATCCGATTGAGCGGGAAACCATGATTCAGGAATTACATGAACTCACTTCAATTGGCGACAGAACCTTGTTTCAAGAGCTGAATCAATTGATTTTAGCAAAAGAACGCAAAGATAGAATTGACAGAAGAACCGCTGAAAAAGACGAGTTTAAACCTCAGGAAAGACCAAAATCTCCATCTAATTCATCTTTACCTGAACATTTACAAGGAATTCCGATTGGCGATGAACCGTCAAATTCTTTTGATGAAGACGATGCTTCATTTGGAGACTTCCCTCCTCTTGATTCAACATTTACTTTACCGCCAAAAAAAGCCCCGAAATACGAAGAAGAAATTATTCGTCTCATTTTCACCGCTAATCAGGAGAAACCGGAACTCATGTTGATGTTCGTTCTGGATTACATCAAACCTGAATACTTTGAATCAGATATGTGTCGGATGTTCTTTCAGGATTTAACCAATCGATTCATCAACAAAGAAGACATAAAAATTTCTGCGTATTTGAATCGTGAAGCGCCATTTCCTACCTGGTTAGGAGAAATTTTACTCGATCGACATTCCATCAGCGAAAAAGGTTCTAAGCTCATTAATGCAAATAAATCAGACGATTTTCTTGAATCAATAAAAATAGTGAAATCATCAATGAGACTTCTAGAAATGCAATATCTAAAAAAAGAACAATTAAGACTGTCTGAAGAATTAAAAAAAAACCTATCAATAGAGCTTTTAAATATTGACAAATTGATAACACACAGGTTAAAATATGTTACTGACAACTCAAATAAACTCTATCCAAATCCCGACTGGCTCACCACAGAATAGAAAACAGAAAGAACAACATCCATGATGCCCATTCGAGTTTACGGAGATTTAGAACACAATCTTGATATTGCAATGCAGGCTGCTGATAAAGCCGCAAAACTCCTCCGTTCATATCACAAAGAAAACAAAGATTTAGCTATTCAATTTAAAGGCAAAAACGATTTAGTAACCAAAGCTGATTTAGCTTCCGAAGCTTTGATAAAAGAAGTGATTTCAAAAGCTTTTCCTGATGATTTATTTCTAGCTGAAGAATCGCACACTAGTTGGGAACTCAGCGATGCAAGAACCTGGATTATCGACCCGATTGATGGGACAACGAATTTTGCTCACGGCTTTCCAACTTATTGTATTTCAATAGCTTTGCACGAAAATAAACAACCTGTTTTAGGCTTAATTTTGGAAGCCTCAAAAAGTGAAATGTTTACAGCTGTTAAAGGAAAAGGTGCTTTTCTTAACGGACGCCCGATTCATGTTTCGAATATTTCTGAACCGAAACATGCGCTTTTGGCGACCGGATTTCCTTATAAAGATTTGGGAATCGTGGATGATTATCTTGAGGTTTTCAAAGTGTTTATGCACGAAACACAAGGTGTACGTCGCCCGGGTTCTGCGGCTTATGATTTAGCGTGTGTCGCTGCCGGACGTTTCGACGGATTTTATGAATATGGTTTATCACCTTGGGATGTTGCCGCCGGAATTTTAATCATTCAAGAAGCGGGCGGAGTTCTAACCGATTGGGAAGGCGGGAATAATTATGTATTCGGACAACGAATTGTTGCCGGAAATGCAGCCATGCACTCCTACATTTTAAACACGATTCAGAAAAAAATCAGTCCATCTTTTATTCGCTGATACTAAATACGAGCAAGTTTTCGTAGCACATAAAAACCGGTCTTTTGCCCACGAAGTATTCCCTTTTTCGCGGAATACTTCAAAGGGATTTCATGTACTTGTTTATAGTTCAGGCAAAACAAAACGATGTAATTTTGCAAAAAAACGTATTCTTTTAGTTGACTTTCATTGATGAGTCTGCCTGAAAATCAAAACCGAATCCAATTTTAGGATTGTGTTTTTGTATCTTTTACCGTGCTTAGCTAACGGGATTGAGCACGGTAAGCAATCATCATTTTTAACTTATTGATTTACAAGGAGATATTGTGCCTAAAATTACTATTCATTCTTTACTTTTGTTTGTTTTGTTCTTGATGTTGAATGCCTGCTCTGAGGATACCAATCAAACCAAAAAATCGAGTGATAATAAAGCAAATGAATCACTAACGACCTATGTGGAATCGTATTCTCAAGGGATTATCGCCAGCCAATCGCAAGTAAAAGTAAAACTTCAGTTTGATGTGCCCAAAGCAGCTCAACAATCAGATTTTGTTGAAATAAGCCCTAAAATCGACGGGAAATTGGTTTGGAATTCTGACCGTTATTTTAGCTTTATCGCTACAAACGGCTTCAAAAACGGTAAAAAATACGATTTCAAAGTAAACCTGAATACCTTATTACCAGAAGGTTCTGCCAAAATCCCCGATTTATCTTTTTCAGTTTCTATTGTTGAATTAAGTATTTCAGCCAGTTTGGATGGAATCAGCCTTGATGGCACAACCGGATTTTACGAAGCTCACGGAAATATAGAATCCAGCGATGAAATCCCTTCCGAGCAATTACAATCCATTTTCACCGCCAAACTAAACGATACTCCTGTTCCCTTTTTTTTAACTCCTGATGGGTTTGGAAAGGCAAAAATATCCGTTCCAGATATTGAGCGTAAATCTGAATCGCAAACACTTACTTTATCTTGGGACGGACAGTCCAAAGGAGTATCAGGTTCTGGCTCTGAATCCTATGTAATTCCCGGTAAAACTGAGTTTTCTGTAACAAAAATTGAATTTATTCGAGGAAGTAATCCGCATGCACGAATCATCTTTTCCGACCCTGTAGATATCAAACAATATCTAAAAGGTATCATCACCATAAATCACAGCGATAATTTAAAGTTCGAACTAAAAGGGAATTTAGTCCTCGCTTATCCACGCTCCGGAAACTCCAATTTAGATGAGGTTACTGTAACTGTTAACTCAACCTTAAAAAGTGCTGAAAATAAAACACTGGGCAAGGTTTATGAAGAATCCTTCACTAGCAAACAACTTTCACCGGCTCTTGAACTGATTGGCGAAGGCGTAATTTTACCTAAATCCGGCTCCATTTATGTACCTTTTAAAGCCGCATCATTAAAAAAGATAGATGTATTTGTGTATCAAATTTTTGAGAAAAACATCCCTCAATTTTTACAGACAAACCGAATTAGCGGCAATAGTGATTTAGTTCGAGTCGGAAAGTTCATCACTTCTAAACGTATAAATCTGGAAGAACTCGGTGAAGTTTCAGCTAAAAAATGGAATACCTATAATCTGGATTTAAAATCGGTTATGCAGACCGAACCGGGAGCTATTTATCGTTTGGAATTCCGTTTTCAACGAGCTTTCGCATTAACGGAATGTGCCGAAAATGAAACCTTTGAAGAAAATCCTTTAGCTGATGGCGAATTGCGCCCTTATTTTGAATCTTCGTATTGGGATTACGAGGATTCCTACTATCCGCAAGGTTTCAGCTGGGCACAAAGAGATAACCCTTGTAACATTTCGTATTACACAAAAAATCGTTTTATAAGCCGAAATGTGTATGCCAGTGATGTTTCTGTTGTAGCGAAAACTTCCGGTGATAAAGAAGTGATGGTTACTGTTACCGACTTAGCCACGGCTCAACCGATTGAAGGTGCCCAAGTTGAAATTCTCAATTATCCGATGCAGGTTATCGGTAGCCATTCCACAAACAAAGACGGTATAGTACGAATTCCGATTTCTGACCGCCCTTGGATGGTTCAGGCAAAACATTCCGGCCAATCCGGTTTTGTAACCATGGAATCCAATCAGGCGCTGGCAATGAGTTCGTTTGATGTTTCCGGTGAAGAAACCAAGCAGGGAATTAAAGGCTTTTTATACGGTGAACGCGGCGTTTGGCGTCCGGGAGATTCACTGTTTATAAGTTTTATTATTGAAGACCTTAGCCATTCATTACCACAAAATTACCCGGTTTTATTCGAGTTGATGAATCCCAGAAATCAACTGGTACAGAAAACGGCGGTTACCCAATCCTTAAACGGGCATTATGTGTTTAAAACAAAAACAGAACCGACAGCAACTACCGGGAATTATACCGTTCAGGCAAAAGTTGGAAATCAGATGTTTTCAAAACGCTTAAAAATTGAAACGGTAAAACCCAACCGACTCAAAATTGATTTTCAGTTTGCAAATGAAGCAATTACCAGTAATAGTCCTGCCATAAAAGGTTTAATAAGATCGAGTTGGTTACACGGCGCACCGGCAGCAGATTTACAAGGTGAATTGATTGGGAACATTACCACTGGTTCTGCTCATTTCGATTCCTATCGCGATTTTACTTTCGATGATGTTTCTTCCAGATTCACCGAATCAAAAATCACAACTATCCCTTTTTCTTTAAGTGATTCCGGTACAGCTACCATCAACAAAAGAATTGAAGTTCCGGATGGGGTTCCCGGACGTTTAAATGTAGATTTAACGGCACGTGTTTTTGAAGAATCAGGCGATTTCAGCACCATGAAATTCAGCACGATTTACCACCCTTATTCATCTTATGTCGGCATTCGTATTCCTGAAGGTGATAAAAGGAACATGCTGTTAACGGATACCGACCATAAGGTAAATGTGGTTGTTCTTACTCCCGAAGGCGAACCCATTCGATTCAGAAAACTTAGGTTCACCGTAAATAAAATCAGTTGGCGTTGGTGGTACGAAAAATCACAAGAAAACATCAGCGATTATTTTGAACGAATGAATTATCAAGTGATTTCTACTCAATCCATTGAAACGGATGCCGAAGGTAATTCAACCGGAATTTTAGCTATAAAATACCCTGATTGGGGGCGCTATGTTATTAAAGTTACCGATGAAGAAACAGGCGTTTCAGCTTCCTCTGTTGTATATGTTGATTGGCCGGGTTGGGCTGGAAAATCGCGCGATTCCAAAATGGGCGGTGCAAATCTAGTTTATTTGAATTCGCCAAAAACCGACTATTTGACCGGAGAAAAAATATCTGTGCAATTACCTGCGGCACAAGGGAGTCGTGTATTGGTGAGTCTTGAAAAAGCAGATCGCGTTATGCGTCAATTTTGGGTTGATGGAAATGGAGATCAAACTCAGTTTACTATTGATGCAACGGATGATTTAACGCCAAATTTTTATGTACATACACATGTGATTCAACCTTTTGCCAAACGAAACGGCGATTTACCGATTCGTCAATATGGTGTGTTATCCATCAATGTAGAAAATCCCAAATCTCGTCTTTATCCTGAAATTGTGACGGCAAACTCGTTCGAACCGAATCAAAACGCAAGCTTCACCATTTCTGAAAAAAACGGACGTAAAATGACCTATACCTTAGCCGTTGTGGAAGATGGGTTGTTGGATTTAACGCGATTTAAAACACCTGTTCCGTACAAACATTTTTATCAAAAAGAGGCGCTTACCGTTAAAACATGGGATTTATATAACTATGTAGCTGATAGTTATCTCTCAAATTCAGTAAAAGTAATTAGCCTAGGCGGTAGCGATGAAAACAATATCGACCCCAATAAAAAGACGGTGAATCGATTTGACCCTGTGGTTCGCTTTATGGGTCCGTTTGAACTGGAAGCAGGGAAAAAGGTAACACATACAGTTGCGTTACCAAATTATGTAGGTTCAGTGCGGACAATGGTTGTTGCTCAACAAGATGGTGCGTACGGAAATACCGAAGTGAGTCGCCCCGTTAAAAAACCATTAATGGCATTGGCAACAGCTCCAAGAATCGTTTCCATGAACGAGCAGTTTAAAATTCCGGTAACGGTGTTTTCTATGGATAATAGTATTCAAGATGTTGAAGTTCAATTAGAAACTTCGGGCGCTGTTCAGCTGGCATCAGACAAAAAACAAACAGTGAAGTTTAACAATACGGGTTCTCAAACTGTTTATTTCGATGTTAAAACCGACAATAAATTTGGTGCATCTAAAATAGAAGCCAAAGCAACCGGCGCTGGATTTGAATCTGTTTCGGTAATAAACCTTGAAGTTAAAAACGGTTTTGTTGATGTTGTTGAAGCAAAAGATTTCAAATTGGGTTCCGGTGAAAGTATAACCTTCACTCCTCCTGCGCTCGGTTTGGCTAATACACAGTCCTTAACCTTGAATTTCTCCACGTTTAACACCGTTGCTTTAGAACATCGCTTTCAAGAGCTGATCGAATATCCTTTTGGTTGTTTGGAGCAAATTACTACAAAGGTTTTTCCGCAACTTTATCTGAGTTCATTCAGAACGTTAAGCACCGAAGAAAGCCATACGATTCAACGCCATATTGATGCTGCAATAGCCAGAATGGAGCATTATTTACGTCCAAACGGTTCTCTTGGCTATTGGCCGGAAGGCTCGGCATACAATGATTTTGCTACTGCATATGCGATTCATTTCTTACTTGAAGCTCAGAGCTTGGGTTATACCATTCCGGGAACAATGCTTCCAAAATTAAAGCAATTCATGAGTTATCAGGCTTCTCGTTGGAATACGAGTGAGTATGCGTATGAGCAAATCAATCAAGCATATTGGTTGTACGTTTTGGCGAAACAGCAATCGGCCGAAATTGGAGCCATGAACCGTTTGCGTGAAACACAAAACCTAAATGTTCTTGCAAGTTGGTTTTTAGCAGCTGCTTATTCTAAAATTGGCCAAGATGCTGCGGCGACAGACATTTTAAAACGAATCAATTTTGCGATTACCAATAACAGAGATGAAAATCGCCATTATTATTTTGATAGTGAATTCCGAAATAAAGCGCTTGTTTTATACTTGATGCAGGATATGAAAATTGATTTCAAGTCATTGGAATTAGCAAATGAAATCAGTGAAAAGCTTGGAAAAACCGACTATTTGAACACTCAGGAAATGGGTTTTGGGATTTTATCTTTAGCCGCATTTATCAAAAACAATCCGGTTACCGAAGAAATGAATATTCGTTGGGAAAGTGGTGGTAAATCAGGCGAAATAAAAGCCAATTCGTTTGTTGAGGTTTTAAAACTGGGCGCTGATTCTTGGGGAAATACTCCGGTAAGTCTCACCAATAATTCAAAAACAGTAGTAAATCTCTTAACACATTGGATTGGAAAACAAAATCCAAAACAAGTTGTTGCTCGAAGCAGAGATATTTTCCAATCAATTGCCTACAAATCGATTACAGGTAAACCTGTTGATGTAAAAAGCCTCGCATCCGGGGAAACTTTCGTTGCAGAAATTACTGTTAAGAATCAGTCTAGCGAAAGTTTACCGTATTTAGCACTAACTCATCCTATTCCATCTGGTTGGGAAATTTTAAATACAGCCATCGACGATTCCTACTTTAATGTTCCGAATTCGCCTTATGAATTCAGAGAAGTAAAAGATGATGCGGTGTTTACGTATTTCGGCTTAAAAAAAGGTGAAGAAAAAACATTTCGAGTACTTCTCAGTGCTTCTTATGTAGGAAATTATGATTTGATGCCAATTAAAACATCGGATTTATACAATGCTAATCGTTTTGCGATGAGCGGAACATCAACCGTAAAAGTAAGCAAGCCTTAAAGGATGTCGGATGTCGGATGTCGGATGTCAGATGTCGGATGTCGGATGTCGGATGTCGGATGTCGGATGTCGGATGTCGGATGTCGGATGTCGGATGTCGGATGTCGGATGTCGGATGTCGGATG
>SBGQ01000041.1 GCA_006226965.1 bacterium
TCAAAATATTATTTGTATTAAAGAGTCTTTTGTCTTAATTTTCTCGCACAAACAAAAATCTCCAAAATACTCTTCTCATAATGGAGGCTATTATGAATACAAAAAAATGGGTTTTTGCTTTTGGTGGTGGTACAGCCGACGGCAATAAATCAATGAAAGCGCTTTTAGGTGGAAAAGGCGCAAATCTGGCAGAAATGAGCTCTATAGGTTTACCGGTTCCTCCGGGTTTTACAATAAGCACTGAAACCTGTAAATACTACAATGAAAATAAATTCCAGTGGCCGGTTGAATTAGAAGCTCAAGTAAATGAAGGCATTCGCGGTTTAGAATCATTAATGGGTAAAAAATTTGGTGATCCCAAAAACCCTCTTTTAGTTTCCGTTCGTTCAGGTGCAGCGCTTTCCATGCCCGGAATGATGGACACCGTTTTAAATCTTGGCTTAAACGACGCAGTTGTTGACGGTTTAGCAAAATTAACCGGAAATGAACGTTTTGCATACGATTCTTATCGCCGTTTTATCGATATGTTCGGCGATGTAGTGATGAGCGTTTCACATGAATACTTTGAAGAAGTAATTGAATCTCTCAAAGAAGAAGTTGGCGCTAAATTAGATACTGAACTCAGCACTGATGATCTTAAAGAATTAGTTGAACGCTATAAAGCAGTTTACCGCAAGCATACCGGTTTCATGTTCCCGGAAAATCCGATGGAACAATTAAAATTTGCGATTAATGCCGTATTTAATTCATGGAATAGCGGTCGCGCCATCAAGTATCGTCAAATCAATAAAATATTTGGTTTATTAGGTACAGCTGTAAACGTACAATCCATGGTTTTCGGAAACATGGGTGATACCAGTGCAACCGGCGTTTGTTTTACACGCAACCCATCAACTGGTGAAAATAAATTATACGGCGAATTCTTAATTAATGCTCAAGGTGAAGACGTTGTAGCTGGTATTCGTACTCCATCTCCTATTGATGAGTTGGAAGCTATTATGCCTGAATCGTTCAAAGAATTGAACAAATTAACCAGCATGTTGGAAGATCATTACAAAAACATGCAAGATATCGAGTTTACTATCGAAGAAGGTAAATTATACATTCTTCAAACTCGTAACGGTAAACGTACAGGTTCTGCTGCAATCCGTATTGCCGTTGAGATGGTTAAAGACGGTATCGTTGATGAACGCACAGCCGTTCGTGAATTGGTTGAACCGCTTCATTTAGATCAATTATTGCACAAACAACTAAAAGCCGACTCTTATGGTGCAGCCGAAGTTATCGGTAACGGTTTACCGGCTTCTCCCGGTGCGGCTGTCGGTAAGGTTATCTTAACATCTGACGAAGCTGAAAAAGCTGCTGCTAACGGCGAAAAAGTTATTCTTGTTCGTGTTGAAACTTCCCCTGAAGACGTTGGCGGTATGGCTGCGGCTCAAGGTATTTTAACTTCTCGCGGAGGTATGACTTCTCACGCAGCCGTTGTGGCTCGCGGTTGGGGTAAACCATGCGTTGCAGGTTGTTCCGATATCATCATCAACTACAAAAAACGCTCGTTCACAAACGGTACAACAACCATTAAAGAAGGCGATTACATTTCAATCGACGGTTCTACAGGAGTTGTTTTAATCGGCAAAAAAGAATTAACTGACCCTTCATTTGATAACAATTACCATTTGTTCATGAGTTGGGTTGATGAATACAGAACCTTAGCCGTTCGTACCAACGCTGATTCGCCAAATGATGCAACTGTTGCACGTAATTATGGTGCTACAGGTATCGGTTTATGCCGTACAGAACATATGTTCTTTGCACCGGATCGTATTAATGCCATGCGTAGAATGATTCTTTCTGAATCTGTGTCTGAAAGAAAAGAAGCGTTAAAAACATTATTACCCTTCCAAAAAGATGACTTCTTAGGAATCTTTGAAGCAATGAACGGCCTACCTGTTACTATCCGCTTGCTTGACCCGCCTTTACATGAATTCCTACCTCATACTGATGAAGAAATTATTCATGTGGCTCACGAGTTGGATATTCCTGCTAAGTTGATGAGAACCAAAGTATTACAACTTAAAGAATTCAACCCGATGTTGGGTCACAGAGGCTGCCGTTTAGGTATCACTCACCCTGAAATCACTGAAATGCAGGCAACAGCTATTCTTGAAGCTGCCGTTGAATTAACTCTTGCAGGTAAAACGGTTCTTCCTGAAATCATGATTCCTCTTGTGGGAACCGTGGAAGAATACGACCATCAAGCAACCATTATTAAAGAAGTTGCTGAAAAAACCTTCGAGAAATACGGTAAAAAAATCGATTACAAAATCGGTACAATGATTGAAGTTCCTCGCGCAGCTTTAACCGCTGACCGTATTGCTGAACATGCTGAATTCTTCTCATTCGGAACCAACGACTTAACTCAAATGACCTTTGGTTACAGCCGTGACGATGCCGGAAAATTCCTGATGCACTACATCGGTGAAAAAATTCTTCCGGTAGATCCGTTCCAGGTTCTTGATGTTGACGGCGTCGGACAACTTGTTCAGTTAGCAAAAGAACGTGGTCGCCAAGTAAATCCTTCTCTAAAAGTCGGTATTTGCGGTGAGCACGGCGGTGATCCACATAGTATCGAGTTCTGTTACAATATCGGTTTGGATTACGTTTCCTGTTCTCCTTTCCGTGTACCAATCGCTCGTTTAGCAGCTGCTCAGGCTCACCTGAAAGCTGACGCTAAAAAAGAAAACAAATCAGCAACTGTAGTTGCGTAGTTTGTATTCATAATAAGAGAGGATGTCAGAAATGGCATCCTCTTTTTTTGTGTGTAACTTAAATCACAGACTTTTTTATCCGAAATAACTATTCTTGTTGAAACATTTTTAAAGGGAATTACCATGAGTGCAGAACATAGTTACAACGTAAACCTAAACTGGCTTTCAGACCGAAAAGGGGTTGTATCATCACCGGAATTAAACACATCTATTGAAGTGGTTACACCACCTGATTTCCCAAAAGGAATAGCAGGAATTTGGTCGCCTGAGCATTTATTTGTGGCTTCTGTTTCGAGTTGTTTGATGACTACTTTCTTAGCCGTTGCTGAAAATTCTCAATTTAATTTTATTGAATTTTCTTGTGATGCAAACGGAGTTGTTGACCGAATTGAAAAACGATTTATGGTTACCGAGATTACTTTAAAACCTCGTTTAGTAATCGAATCAGCCGAACAGGAAGCACGAGCACAACGTATTTTGGAAATGAGTGAAAAAGCATGCCTTATTTCAAATTCGATAACCAGCACGGTTCATTTTCAACCGGAAATTATTGTTAAGGAATTAGCTTGAGATTAGCTTTACAGTGAGAGCAAAGCCCCGGATGACATTCGGGGCTTTTGTTTTTCTGGGGGATGAGTCTCGATTTAGAACGTGGAATTGCAACAAAAAAGTAGACAGTGAATTATGCGACATTTCGTTGGTTTGTTTTTGTTTTTTCTTTTGGGGTTTGGTAGTCCAAACTGGA
>SBGQ01000161.1 GCA_006226965.1 bacterium
TATAAAAGAATATTATTAAAATTAAGCGGTGAATCCTTATTGGGTAAACAAGGTCACGGTATTGATGGCGATGTGTTAGAGCAATATGCCGAAGAGATAAAAAATTTACACGACAAAAAGGTTGAAATTGCAATCGTTATCGGTGGCGGTAATATTTTTAGAGGAGTTAAAGGCGCAACCGAAGGCATGGATCGCGTTCAGGCAGATTACATGGGTATGCTTGCAACAATGATTAACTCAATGGCTTTGCAAGACGCCTTGGAAAGAAAAGGAATTTATACTCGATTAATTTCAGCTATTAGAATGGAACAAATTGCTGAACCTTTTATTCGAAGAAGAGCAGTTCGACATTTAGAAAAAGGGAGAGTGGTGATTTTTGGTGCAGGTACCGGAAATCCCTATTTCACAACAGATACAGCGGCATCTTTAAGAGCAATTGAAATAGAAGCAGATGTGATTTTAAAAGGTACTCGTGTAGATGGTATATACGATTCTGATCCTGAAAAGAACCCAAATGCTGTTAGATACGAAACGATACATGGTGATGAGGTTCTTTCAAAACGGTTAGAGGTAATGGATTTAACGGCTTTTACTCTTTGCCGAGATAATAAAATTCCAATTATCGTTTTCGATATGAACAAAAAAGGAAATCTGGTTCAAGTCGTAAGCAAAGAAAATGTTGGTACAACGGTAATTTGGTAGAAAATTCGATTTAAAAAAAAGCATCTTCAATGGAGATGCTTTTTTTATTTGTGCCTCATTTATTTAGAAAAATCATATAAAAAAACTATTTTCCGAGAGGGATAAATAAATCTGTCACTATCGTAATTAGGAGTGTATTGTCGCTGTCGTGTATCATATTAGATGATGATTTGGTAAGTATAACTATTCTGAAAAAAATGATTTCGGACTATTCTGATTTTACAGTTTCAGCATACTTTCAAAAACCTCTTGATGCTATACATTATATCAAAAACAATAGTGTTGATGTCTTGTTTTTAGATATTGAACTAGGAGAGATTAATGGAATAGAATTAATTGATGAATTGCCTAAAAATATCATAACTATATTGGTAAGTGCTCACGATGAGTACGGCATTCAGGCATTTAATGCATCAGTTAGTGATTACCTGTTAAAACCTATTGACAAAACTCGTTTTATAAGAACTATTTCAAAAATAAACGAGTCGAAGAAAAATTTAAAAGATGCCTCCAATATTGTTGATGATAGTATTTTTATCAGAAAAAACGATGTATATGTTAAAGTGTTTACCAAAGATATTCTATACTTAAAATCTGATGGAGATTACATTGAAATTCATACTCATCAAGCGAAATATTTAATCATTGGTTCAATGGACAGCATTCTTCAAAAATTGAAATCAACAGATTTTATCCGCGTTCACCGTTCCTTTGCCGTAGCCTTGTCTAAAATAGATTCTATGCAAGACAATGATTTATATCTCGGAAAACAATTGATACCTGTAAGTAAAACCTATCTGAAAGTGGTAAAAGACCGCTTAAATATTTTGTAGGTATTTTTTTCACATGCTAATAGTGAGTGATTACTCACTATTAGCATGTGAAAATTGAACTCATTTAAATTATTTTTAACGATGATTTGAGTTTATTCATCGATTAATGAAGTATATTCAGAGAGATGTGTCCTTTTCGTATCAAGAAAAGAATAGTTTGCTTTAAAAGTAGTTGTGGTGGGACCAATGGAAGTTAGAATTCAAAAGAAAAAGGAAAAAATTTCAATTGAATTAGAAGGTAGGTATTTAACAGATAGCTACATTACAATTGTCCAGCATTTAGCAGAAATAGAATTTGATTCAAAGACTTCTGTTGAAATAGACTGTTCTAAATGTACAAGTGAAGCGTATCAACTTCAGTTTCTCATGTTGGTATTAGCGAAGCATTTCTCGTCCGGGAAAACTCTCAAAGTTATTTTATCGCCCAATCAAAAAGATAAAGGCTTGAGATTTGAACCTGTTTGGTCACAATTAGTAAAGGAATAGGGTATGAGTTTTATTGAGCCGGTAAAAGACTTGTTTATTACGGAATCGAAAGAGTTGCTAGAGAAGGTAGAACAAGTAACTCTTGTGTTAGAAACTGTTGGAAACCAGCAGGAATCACTTCGTGAAATGTTTCGTTGCATCCACTCAATTAAAGGCTCAAGTGGGATGTTTGGTTTTGAAGCGATAGAATATTTCTTACACCATTTCGAAAATTTGTTAGATGAAATGCGAAATGGAAATGTAAAACCAACAAAAGACGTTGTTGATTTACTTTTAAAGTCGGTTGATTATTCAAATAAATTAATTGCAAAGCCCGGAGCTTCTCTAACTAAAGCACAAAAGAATACAAGTGATTCGCTCATCAAAAAAATGAATGCTATTGTGAACGGTAAGGTTATGGAAACAGAGCCGCCTAAACAGCAAAAGCAGAACACTGAAGAAAAAGTAAATAAGCCTGCGAAGACAGAGATTGACGTTAAGCCCGAGGTAAAATCACAACCGGAACCCAAGGTGTCTGAATCTGTAATTGAAGATGAAGTGGACTTTCATGAAGGTTTTATCGTCGAAATTACAATTACTCCGGAAGGCGTTGAGCAACAATTCGATCCCGGATACATTCTAGACGAACTAAAAGAAATGGGTGCCAAGACCATCAGTTTTATTCCGGGTAAAATTCCTGATTTACTGAATTACGATCCCCATAAAACTTTTGGACGTTGGGTGGTACAGTTGCCGGGAAGTTTCACAGAAGAAGAAATTGACGATATTTTTACGTTCGTAGAAAATGAATTGGATTATACAGTTGAATCTGTTGCCCCCAAAATGACAGAAGTAAACGACTTTGACGACGAAGAATCGCCAGAAAATGATGATTTTGAAAACTCTAAGGAAGAGTTCGATTTCACAGAAGAAGAGGTGAAAGTTTCTGAACTTAATTTGCATGAAGAATTAGTAAACGAAGAAGTTGTAGAGCAATTTGAAGTAGAGGAAGAGCCAGAAGCAGATGAGGCTGATGTAGAGCAAGGTACCCAAACGACTCAGCCAAGTGAGCAGCAGAGTTCAATTCGTGTAAATATTCATGTTCTTGAAGACTTATTGAATCTTGTTTCCGAATTGGTTTTAAACAGAAATCAATTTATGCAGTTGGCACTTACTGCGGAAAATCATCAATTAAATAAACATATCAATCAATTAAACAGATTAACCTCTGAAATTCAGGAAACGGCCATGCGCACGAGAATGCAGGCAATTGGAACATCCTGGACCCGACTTCCTAGAATTGTGCGAGACTTAAGCGCAGAACTCGGTAAAGAAGTTGAACTAAAAATGGAAGGAGAATCAACAGAGCTTGACAGGCAAGTTATGCAGCATATCTCTGAGCCAATGGTTCACTTGTTACGAAATGCCTTAGACCACGGAATAGAAACACCTGATATTCGAATAAAAAAAGGTAAATCAGCCAAAGGCCGTATTCGATTGAATGCCTATCATCGAGGCGGTCATATCATCGTAGAGATAAGTGATGATGGTAAAGGTATTGATGTAAATGGTATTAAAAGTATTGCCATTACAAAGGGATTAACTACAAAAGAACAAGCCGAAAAGCTTAATCCACAACAAATATTGGACTTTTTATTCCATCCCGGATTTAGCACGGCAGCTAAAGTGACTAAAATTTCCGGGAGAGGAGTTGGTTTAGATGTTGTTAAAAAACATATTGAAGAACTAGGAGGTTCAGTAGAGCTTCAATCAGAGTTTGGGTCAGGCAGTTTATTCAGAATAAAAATACCGCTCACGCTCGCCATTATTTCAGCGCTGATTGTACGATCCGGCGACCATTATTTTGCTATACCGGAAATTGCCATTCAGGAATTAGTTTGGTTGAATGAAGAAAATCTAGGAAAAGTAATTCAGATGCAGGGGAATCAGGTTTTAAGCCTTAGAAATACCTTGTTGCCATTGGTTAGTTTGAAAGAAGTATTGCAGAAGAAAGAACAAGATTCCATTGAAAATAATCATATTGTTGTGATTCAAAATGGTGATGCAACGTATGGTTTAATTGTAGATCAGGTAGATCAGATTCAAGAAATCGTAGTTAAACCTCTTAACCGTTTACTTAAAAATATTCCGGTTTATTCAGGAACAACTCTAATCGGAAGCGAGCAAATTGTATTGATTTTAGATGTGAATGGTGTGGCTCAGTTGGCATCGTTGGAGCAAGAATCGTACACCAAAACATCAAACTCGAACAATGATGATGCAAATTTAAGCGAAGATAAAACGCTCTTCTTGCTGTTTAAACATCAGCAAACACAAAAAGCGGTTCACTTAGGATTGGTTGCTCGTTTGGAAGAGTTATCAAAACAAAAAGTAGAAGAGATTGATAATCAATATTTCATTCAATACCGCGAGCGTATATTACCATTGATTGAGTTTAAAAAAGGCATTATTGCATCAGGTGTAAATCCTGTTCCCGTAATTGTATTCCAAACGGAAGAATTGAGTTTCGGTTTGGTAGTAGAAGGTTTCCATGACATTGCAGAAGAAGCCGTCAAATTTGAACAAATTTCGAAAAAGCCGGGAATCCTTGGAATTGCAGTTTTAAATGAAAAATCGACCGAAATAATAGATGTGAATTGGTTTTTCCAGCAAGTTAGTTTGGCACAACATCATGTTCAAATGAAAGAAAAAGGTCTGGTTAATGTATTAATTGCTGAAAAATCAGATTTCTTGCGCAATCACATGAAAAGTGTAATTCAGGCAGCGGGCATGCATGCAATTACCGTTTCATCGAAAAAAGATGCGCTTTCAAGTTTAAAAAAACATGCTATCCAAATCGTATTAAGCGGTTTAGAGCTGAATGACAGCGATGGATTTATGTTGGCAAGTGAAATCCATCGAGATAAAAGCATTCCTGCAATGATCATCTTATCCATTGCATCAAATGATATCAGCGGACATCCACAACGAGATCAATTTACAGCTCATATTACCGGATACGACAAAGATATTATTATGGAATCTTTGCAAAAAGTTCTATCCAATAACGGACTAACAATTACAGGATAAGGGGGCAAGCATGTATGTATTAACGTTTGATTTGGATAAATCCAGATTAGCACTTCCGGTAGAATACATTCAGGAAATTCTGTTAGAACAGAAGTACACAACCGTACCGCTAAGTGGTGATGAAATTGAAGGATTATTCAGTTTGCGCGGGCAAGTTATTACTGCCATTGACTTGCGTAAAAAAATGAATATGGATTCACGCGGTGATGCTCGATTCGCCAATATTGTTATAAAAATTGGTGAAGAACAGTTCAGTTTTATTGTGGATCAAATTGGTGAAGTGGTTCAGTTAGATGATGTCGTATTAGAACCATTGCCGGGGAATTTACGCCTCAAGTGGGGAAAATGGAGCCAACATGTATTTCGTGAAGAAGGTAAATTGGTATTACTCATGGACTTACATGCTCTCATTGATCAACAAGTAATTGCATAAATAAATTTTAAAAAAAATCAACAAACGGGAAATCCTATGAAAAAGACTGATGAAATCGTTTCAAATGGTGAAGTCACCAATAAAAGTGCTAAAGAAATAGAAGTACTAAATAATCGAATTACTGAACTTGAAAAAGAACGAGACCAAAAACAACGAGAAGTTGATGCTTTATTAGCTGCTGTTGACGAGTTTTGTATTGTTTCCCACACGGATAAAAAAGGGTATATCACCTATGTGAATGATAAACATTGCGAAGTTTCTCAATATTCACGTGAAGAATTAATTGGTGCCAATCAAAATATTGTGCGTCACCCGGATATGCCAAAGGCTGTTTTTAAAGAATTATGGGCAACCATTGGTAAAGGAAAAATATTTAGAGCTCCGGTAAAGAACAGAAAAAAAGACGGCTCACCATATTACGTTGATGGTGTGTTTGTGCCGGTTATCGGTGATAACGGTAAACCTGAGAAGTATATGGGTATTCGTTATGACCAAACCGATGAAACTCTGGAAAAGCAAAAAATGAAGGGCATCGTAGATGTTATAGAAAACGCCTACGCCTATATCGAGTTCACCAATGACGGAATAGTAGTTGATGCCAATAAAAACTTCCTTAGTGTAATGGGTTACAAATTGGAGGAGATAAAAGGCAAACATCATAGAATTTTTGTTGATCAGGAATATGCAAAAACTTCAGCTTATCAAGCGTTTTGGGATCGTTTAAATAACGGTGAAATTTTTACGGATGAATTCACCAGAATCGGCAAAAACGGTAAAGAAGTGTATTTACAGGCTACTTATGCACCTGTTTTAAATGAAAACGGTGTAGTAAATAAAGTCATTAAGATTGCTACCGACATCACAGAACAAAAAATTAAAAACTTAGATTACGAAGGACAGCTAGATGCTATAAGTCGTTCTCAGGCGGTTATCTCGTTCGAGATGAATGGTGTAATCAATGAAGCTAACGACAACTTCTTAAAGCTATTAGGATATACTTTAGAAGAAGTAAAAGGCAAACATCATAAGATTTTTGTGGAATCCAGCTACGCAAAATCTGCTGAGTATGCAGATTTCTGGAAACGATTAAATAACGGTGAGTTCTTTGTAAGTGAATACAAACGAATTGATAAAAGTGGCAATGAAGTTTGGATTCAAGGTTCTTATAACCCGATTTTCGACTTAAAAGGTAATCCATACAAAGTAGTAAAGTATGCTACTGATATAACTGACCAAGTAAAACTGAGAGAGCAATTACAAGAAGCTACAAGTGATGTTTCTGATGCACTGAAAAAAATGGCTGAGGGCGATTTCAAAGCTCGAATTCATAAAGATTATGAAGGTACATTCAAAGTATTGAAAGACAGTTTAAATACTATGGCAGAAAAAGTAGCGGATTCTGTTCGTGAAATCATGAAAACCACTGAATCTCTTTCAAGCCAGGGAACTGAATTGTCATCAACATCACAATCGATGGAAGCCGTGGCTGATGAAACTACACGTCAGGCTCAAGCAGTTGCCGCCGCCGCCGAACAAGCAAACAGAAACTTCCAAACAGTTTCTTCTGCTACGGAGCAAATGTCGAACAGTATCCGAGAAATCGCTTCATTGGTTCAGAGTTCAAACAAAATTGCACAAGATGCACTTACACAGTCTAACTCAACAACCGAAGTAGTTAAAAACTTAGGCAAGTCTAGCGAAGAAATCGGTGCTGTAGTGAAAACGATTACATATATCGCTCAACAAACCAATCTTTTAGCACTAAATGCTACCATTGAAGCTGCAAGAGCCGGTGATGCAGGAAAAGGATTTGCTGTGGTTGCTAACGAAGTAAAAGAATTAGCTCGACAAACCACGCAGTCTGCTGAAGAAATTTCTAAAAAAATTAACGGGGTTCAAAACGATTCCAAAAATGTTGACACTGCCATTAATCAAGTTGGATCTATTATTTCAAAAATCAGCGAAATCTCCGGAACGATTGCCAGCGCAGTTGAAGAGCAAAGCATTACAACTGCTGATATTTCAAGAAACGTACAGGAAGCAGCAAGAAGCACCAACGAGATTTCTGAAAAAATCTCAAGTGTAGCTGAGGCTGCCGGCGAAACGGCTCAGGGCGCTGTTCATACAAACAGAGCCGCAGATGAATTACAACGCTTATCAGTAAACCTGAATAAGATTGTAAATACGTTTAACGTATAATTTTCCCCCACAAGAATTAGCTCATTCCACTCTCTGAAAGGAGTGGTCTGAGCTAATCCGTTTATGGAGTGTCCCATTTTTTAACTATCAATAACATTTATAACCATGAAATCATTACTTCATGTTGAAGACGCCGAAACCATGATTCGAGCTGTTGAGCTGATGTTAAAAACTCAGCCGATAAATTACAGCTATGTATATAATGGTAAGCAGGCCTTAGAGTTACTCAAAAAAGAATCTTACGATTTAATTCTGTTAGATATCGACATGCCCATTATGGATGGGCTTACTTTTTTAAAAGAATACACTACAAAAGGTTCGAATACACTAATTATGGTTTGCTCTGCACGTCATGATTTGTCTTCTATACATGAAGCTATTCGTTTAGGTGCTGCGGATTATATCATGAAGCCATTTACTGACGATATTTTATTTATGAAACTAAAGCAGTTAGGTATTTTATGAAACCCATTCAGGTTGTTATTGCTGATGACTCTTATGTAATTAGAACGGTTTTAGAGATGATTATTCGATCACAACCGGATATGGAAGTGATTGGATCTGTTGAAAATGGAGAATTAGCGTTACATGAAGTAGAAGAAAAGCAACCTGATATTTTATTATTGGATATAGAGATGCCTGTAATGGATGGCATCACAACCCTAAAGCATTTATTTAAAAAGAGAACTAAAACGAAAGTTATTGTACTAAGTACACTAACTGCAAAACACGCTCCGGTAACTATTCATGCATTGTCTTTAGGCGCTGCGGCCTATTTGCAAAAACCATCAACCCAAGGAAATAAGAAAAGTATTGAAGAGATAAGTTCAATGCTTTTGGATTTGATTCGAAATTTATCAGGCTCACCGGTAATTAAACATCAAACACCAAGTGCGCCGTCTGCTATTGTTGATAAGGCTGTTGAACAAGCTCGAGACAAAGTTTATAAAGCTGAAATTGTTGTAATTGGCTCAAGCACTGGTGGGCCTAATGCTTTGTCGCAAGTATTGGGAGATTTGTCGAAACCGCTTCAGGTGCCGGTTTTAATTGTGCAGCATATGCCTGTGATGTTTATTCCGCAATTAGCCAAACGTCTTGAACAAGATTCAGGCTTAACGGTGCTAGTTGCTGAGGATAAAATGCCCGTTGAAAAGGGGAAAGTGTATATAAGTCCCGGTGATATTCACACCGAGGTAACAGTAAATAGTAAGAAAGAACCCATTATAAAATTGGTTGACGGACCTTTAGAGGTATTTTGTAAGCCGTCGGTTAATCCATTATTTAGAAGTGTGTCGCGGATTTTTACAGATAAAACATTAGGAGTCATACTTACAGGTATGGGTGAAGACGGTTTAGACGGAAGTCGCCACGTAAAACTAAACGGCGGTAAATTGATTGCTCAAGACAGCGCTACATCTGTGGTATGGGGAATGCCAAAAGCAGTAGTTGGTGAAAACCTTGCCGATCAAATATTACCGGTAGAGAAAATTGGGGCAAGTATTTCATTTTTGACAAGGAAAAAAAATGTTAACGAATGAAGATTTCGTAAGAATTTCAGCTTGGGCTGAAAAAGAAATAGGCCTTACGCTGGGAGATAATAAAAAGTACTTGGTTGAACACAGGCTTGAACCCGTTTGCCGAATGTACGAGTGTTCCGATATCGGAGAAATCATTGATCTGCTTCTTAAAGATAAAAACAAGCTTTTGAAGCAACAGGTTATTGACAGTTTAGTAACGAATGAGACGTATTTTTTTCGTGATCCGGAGTCTTTCGATGATTTAAAGGAAATGATAAAACATCTCCATAGAACGAAAAAAAATAAAACCTTAAGAATCTGGTCGGCAGCCTGCTCAACAGGACAGGAATTGTATTCCATTGTCATAACTATACATGAATTACAGTTAGACTGGCATGGTTGGAAAATTGAGTTTGTAGGTACCGATATTAGTTCTCAGGCTTTAGAAAAAGCAAAAAAAGGATACTACAATCACTTTGAAGTACAACGTGGTTTACATATTACCCAATTAATTAAATGGTTTGAACAAGTCGGAGACCAATGGAAAGTCAATCCGCCGTTTAAGTCGAATTTTTATTGGAAGTATGCCAACTTGTTAGATGAAACATCCAAAGTGGATAAAATGGACATCATCTATCTCAAAAATGTGCTCATTTATTTTGATAATGAGACTAAAAAGAAAATGCTGTTGAAAATGAAAAGCTTCTTAACCGATTCCGGGTATTTATTGTTGGGCGGTACGGAAACCGCATTTTATTTAAGCAATGAATTAGCCCGCATAAAAGAGTTCAAAACTCCTGTTTACAAGTTTAAGGATTCATTAAACAATGATTTTACAGCAAAGCAAAGTTCATCAGAAGACATTGTACAAAGTGCACCGTTGAAATGGGTAGAAAATGAAGAATTACGAGCAATGACTTGGCCAAAACTGAATAAATAACCAATCACTTTACCAACTGGTTAGTAAATGGACGGAAGGTTCTTAAGTAATCAAGCTAAAACCAAGATTTAAGCTGAGAGTTGAGCCGTTAACTCCGATTTTAAATCAATTAAATAAGAAATTAATTGTTCAAAACTACCGTTTAGTTTTTCATCAACGGTATTGTGTTTTAATTGCTCGTTTAAGAATCCGGTCAATTCATGAAATGGGGCAGAGCACAAGAGTTCAACATTGGGTTTTAATTTATGAACCATCATGGATTGAGCCTTACTATTTTCAACAGTAATAAAGGGGTCTATTTTTGCAAGGCATTCATCTACTAATACATCAAATCGCTTAAAAAGCTGTGTTTCTATTGCTGAATTTCCCTTACTTATCGCCTGAACTTTATGTAAATCTAACACAGACATTCGGTTACCTCGTTTTTAAAAAATAAAAATCTTCTTCTTTTATTGGTTTGGAGATGTATGAATTCATCCCCGCTTTTGCGCACTTTTCTTTTACATCACCAATAACATCTGCCGAAATAGCGATGATATTACTTTGATGGTTAATCTCTTTTTCAATTTTTCTGATGATTTCAGTTGCGGTATAACCGTCAATGTCCGGCATTTGTAAGTCCATGAAAATATAATCCGGGAGGAGTTGTGCGTACATATCTATCGCCTCTTTGGCATTATTAGCTTCCGTTATTTTGGCATCAGGAATTATTTGTTGAATCATTTGTGTGAGTAAAAACAAATTGAGAGACGTATCATCAACTAATAAAATGTTAAGCGGTTCCGTTTTCGCAGTAGTACTCGAAATGAATTGTTCATTTATCTGAGTAGATTTCTTACCTGTAAGTTTCCCGCTTACCAAATCACGAATTACAGACGGAGTTAGCGGCTTAATAAGCTGGTTTTTGAAACCATACTTTTCCCAGTTGGTGTTAAACGAGTTGAGTTCCGACAGACTTAGCTTATAAGCATCAGGAATCGATTTTTTGAGAGTTGTACACCAATCATTAATCTCGTTCAACAGTTCTTTGGCATTCAAATCCGGTAATTTTGATTCGATGATGAGTACATCGATATCAGGATTATGCTTAAACGCGTGTATGAAATCGGTTTGTTTTGAAACGAGTAAACTTTCTAAGCCCAAATGAATAAGGTAATCATGTAAGATTTTACCTGATTTTGGATTAGAATCTATAATCAGTGCCTTTTTGTAAACAGAATAAAATGCAGGTGTCGGCTCATCGGTCTGTTCCGGATTTGAAGAAAGCGGCGTAATCAGTTTAAACGAAAACGTACTTCCTGTACCAACTTTACTTTCAACGGTAATTTCACTTCCCATTTCTTTTATCAAACGTTGGCTTATGCTTAATCCTAAACCTGTTCCGCCGTAACGCTTTGTAATAGAGCTGTCAGCCTGAATAAACGGTTGGAATAATTTTTTTTGTGTGATTTTATCGATGCCGATACCGGAATCACGAACGGCAAAGGTTAATTCAACAGATTCACTGGTTAAGTTGGAATAATCGACCTGTAATTCGATTTCGCCTCGTTCTGTGAATTTAAGCGCATTATTTAAAAGGTTCAGTACAACCTGTTTCAGACGAATTGAATCAACCGAAATGTATGGCGGAATAGTCGGGTTGATATTCGCAATTAACTCGATTCCTTTTTCAGCAATTTGTCCGCGAATAATATTAATCGTTTGTTCTAATAACTCAATAATTGGTGTCGGCTGATAATGCAGCTCGATTTTATTAGCTTCAATTTTTGAGTAGTCGAGTACATTATTTATGAGTTCCAATAGGGTCTGAGCCGATACCTGCGCATAGGAAGCGTAACGTTTTAAGGTTATGTCATCCGTGTTTTTCACAATTAAATCAGAGAAACCAATAACCCCGTTTAAAGGTGTGCGAATTTCATGACTCATATTGGCTAAAAACTCAGACTTAGCTTTGTTGGCGTTTATGGCTTGTTCAATTGCCATAATGGTTTCTCTTTCAAGACTTAGCTTGAATAATAAATCAGTGAAGAGATTTCCGATTAAAGAGATACCGGAGTTAAAAATTTTATCCCAATCTTCGTTGGAGTTTCGAGTTCCGATTCCAAAAATGCCAAAAAAGTTATTCCCCTTTTTTAACCTGAAAAACAAAACCGAATCAATATCGTTCGGTATAATTTTTTGAATCTCGGCATGAGCGCTAGTAGCTAATTTTTGAAAATCAGCAATAAATAACAATTCATTATTCACAAGTTGATTTAAAGTCCACGAGAAATGTTCGATGGGTGCATTTTCTATACGTTGCGTTATGCTTAACTCCGTATCAACATTCCACTGAATCGTTTGATTAAATTGTTTGCCGTTCTCATCCGTCAAGAACAGAAAGCTGCTGTCAACATTAAATAAATTCCCAATTTTGCGAAGTGAATTTTCAAGCGTTTCGATGAGGTTTTCCTGTTCTATTTTCAAAAACGAAGTTGAAATATCAGATAATGTTTTTCGGAATTCGTGTTGCCTCAGAATCTTTTCTTCAAAGCTTTTTTGATCGGTAATATCCTGTACAGTTCCGAAAAGGCGATTAGTGCGATTGTCTTTATGGCCGATTATTTTAAGCCATTTTAGATTCCCGTTTACCGTTTTAATCTGATATTCATATTGGAAAGGCATATTGTCGTTAATCAAAAGAATCATTTGATTTTCAAATGTGTGCTGCTCTTTTGTATCAACAATAAATTGTTTTATGGACGATAAATTAGGCTGATAATCGGGTTCAACTTCAAAAATCTCTTTCATTACAGCAGACCAATAATGAATGGAGTTATTCAGACTCGGCTGAATTTCCCATCCTCCTACCCGCGCAATTTTAGCAGTTTGTTCAAGCTGATCTTTTAAATACTGTAATTCTAATTCGGTGTTTTTTAGCTTGGTGATATCTTTCCGAATAGATACAAAATGAGTGATTTTATTCGAATCGGTATCAATAATGGGGTGAATAATGGAATCAACCCAATACAATGTTCCGTCTTTCGCCCGATTACAAACCTCTCCGTTCCAAATATTACCTGCTTTTATGGTGTCCCAGGCGTGCTTCCAAAACGTTTTATCATGGTGTCCGGAGTTAATTATTCGATGGTTTTTACCGATTAATTCAACCGGTTCATACTTCGACAAGGCTGTAAAATTTTCATTTACATAGATAATAATTCCCTTGTAATTGGTAATGGAAACCAGAGAGTGTTTGTTAATGGCATTGTTAATTTCTTTTGCAAACACATCCGTTTCATAAGAAACTATGGATGTGATATTAATTAGAAAACCTGCGCCTTCGTATCTGCCCTTGCTTTCATTATAACAAACCGTTCCGTGATCTATAAAGTGGTAATTAATATTGTTCTTGTCAGTCAAGAAATAAGAAATATTCCAGTCTTGCGGCTTGTTCTTTAAATCCTTAAAAAATGATTCAATTCTAGGTTTATCTAATGGGCTTACATGGTTTATATGCGAATAGCTACTTTTGTTTAGTTCATTAGAAAGTAGCTCGAAATTGGAGAACAGATTATCAGGTTCTTTATAAATAAACTCTAAATCATCTGAAAAAATAACTGAATAATCTAAAATTGAAATTGGCATAAGTACAGTTCAAAAAAACTACTAAATAAATGAAGACGTCGTAAAATGATAATCGCTAGCTAAAGAATAGGTGTCTGAATACATGTATATAATCAAAAGTAGAAGATGCACCGAATTAGAAATAGACTCATTATAATCTTATAATCATAGATACAATTCATAAACTCATTTTTACACAGATTAACACAATGTCTAGTGTTACAACGGTTTTCGAGGATTTCTGTATCGCTTTAACCTACTTTCTAATTGTCATGAAATTGTAAGTTGTGCAAAAGTAAAGTTGAATGCGGCAGTTTTATTTGAGTCGATATGGAGGACTAATATCTATACGAGAATTAGTTTGATTAGAATGGGATTTGTTCAAAACGAAAAAAAAAGAATGTAAGCTTCACAAAAGCACAGCTACATTCATTTGTGTTAACAAAATTGAGTTAAACACCCCATTTTACAGCTTGTCGAATAGCTGCTTTTACATCTTGTGGATTAAATGGCTTTTGGAAAAAGGAATCTACACCCGTCGGTATGGTCGCTTTTGTTAATTCATGAGACGAAATTAATATGACGGGGATTTTAGCGAATTCGGGCATGCTTTTTATTTTTTTGATGAATCGCTCGCCGTCCACATTCGGCATGGCAAAATCGGTAATAATTAAATCAAATGGTTGGCTTCTTAATTTATTCAAACCCTCTTGAGCAGAATGGGCAGATACATAATTAAAGAAATCCATAGTTAATAATTTCTCCCAAATGGCTGTTTGCAATTGAACATCATCAATTAATAAAACATTATACTGTCTTTTTGATTTATTCGTACTCAACGATTGATGAATAGCACTTACAACCTGATTTTTATCAAACGGTTTTTTTATAAAAACAGAAGCTCCTTTTGCCTTTGCTTCACCCGAAACACCAACATTTGAAGAAATCATAATTACCGGTAAGGATTTATGCTTCGGATCTGTTTTGATGTGAGAAATTAACTCAATACCCGTCATTTCGGGCATATCATTATCGGTTATAACTAATGAAACCGACTGCTTGTTTAAAATTTCTACCGCTTCTTTCCCATTAGATGCTTCAATACTGGAAAGCATGAGCTCATTACAAATACTTTGCAAGTACATTCGTTGAGTCTTAAAATCATCTACTATTAACACATTTGACATAATGACACGTTATTTACGACTTAATAATCCCATTTATTAAAATGAAGCCAATTTTTGATCAATTTCTTTCTTGGCACTTCCTAATAATTTTGCCAACAAGTTTAGTTTATTTTTCGTTTCATCGTTAATTAAATAATTTTTATAAGAATTGTCTAATAAAACAACCAAGTTAAAGAAATCGTCGCTGCACAATAACTTTATGTTAGGCTTTAACTTATGGATTACAGCGGCATTGTTTTCAAAGAAATTATCTGAGGTATCAGTTACAAGTAAAGATTCTGTTTCACTTATAAGCTGCCGCAAAAGAATAATGAGCTCTTTATAGACAGTTGAGTCACCAAGACTAATCAGTTCAATTTTTTGGTCGTCAATTAAATTCATTAATGGTGAGTTTTTAAAAATAGGAAATCATTGAGTTTGATAGGTTTTTCGATATAGGAATCAATGCCAGCCGCTTTACATTGTTCGCTGACTTCCTCATATGTATCTGCTGAAATAGCGATGATTTTAGCAGTATGATTTAGTTTTTTTTCAGTAAGCCTAATTTTTTTACTTGCCTCATATCCGCTGATAACAGGCATTTGTAAATCCATAAAAATGAAATCGGGGAGAATCGACTCGTACATTTCAAATGCCTTGAGGGCGCTGTCTGCTTGATGTATAATGCAATTTGGAGCCACTTGTTGTATAACTTGATTCAACAGGTAAAGATTAATCGCCGAATCATCAACCAATAAAACAGTAACAGGTTTTTCATTCGGTTCAGTAGTGCCCGATTCATCAGAAGTTAATTGCTTCCAGTTTTCACTTATTAAATTACCCTTTAGAAGTTCTCGAAAGGTAAGCGGAGCAATAGGTTTGAAAATCTGATTTTGGAAGCCCATTCCCATACAATCTGAAAATGTGTACAGTTCCTCGGTTGCATTTAGCAGATACGAATGAGGTGCGGATATGCCCTGATTTTTACAGAATTCGTTAAAAGCTTGAATGGTAAGAATGTTATCGGAAGTCGGAGTTCTGGAATCCATCAAAATTAAATCATAAGAAACATATTCTCTGAAGTGTTTTTCATTAAACTCGTTCATCCGAGAAATGTCAGTATTAACACCATGCGCTTCAAGTTGATTCTTCAAAACAGTTGCGCTTAAAGTGTTATTGTCAACAACCAATGCGTTTTTGTAAATAGAATTAAGAGGTTCTGAATGTTCAGAGGAAGTACTATCTGCTTCAATATAAAAGGTGAAAGTGCTGCCTGCATTTGGTTCGCTATGCAAATAAATTCGCCCGCCCATCTGCTCAATCAGACTTTTAGAAATACTTAGGCCTAAACCTGAGCCACCATATCGTTTGGAGATGCTTCCGTCTGCCTGAATGAAAGGTTTAAATAGTTTTTCTTGGTAAGAGGTCGGGATGCCGATTCCGGTATCGCGTATAGTAAAATGCAACAATAACTTTTTTGGGGTTAAGCTTTCATGATGCGCACGAATTTCAATTTCTCCGGCATCAGTAAACTTGATAGCGTTACCAACCAGATTAATTAATATTTGCTTTAATCGGGTTGAATCAGTAATTAAGTATTCCGGCAAATCAGGGCGGATATTTAATACAATTTCAAGTTGTTTTTTTACTGCCTGACTTCTAAAAATGTCTAATAATTGTTCTATTAATTCGAACGTATTGGTCTTGTGGAAATCGAATTCCAACTTATTTGACTCAATTTTTGTAAAGTCTAAAACATTATTTACTAACTCTAAAAGCGTATTTGCCGCCGATTTTGCAAAAGTAGCGTATTTGTAAATGAGACTGTTTTCGGCGTTTTTTTGGATAAGCTCATTAAAGCCAATTACTCCATTTAAAGGGCTTCTAATTTCATGACTCATTATGGCAAGAAAATCAGACTTGGCTTTATTGGCTTCAATTGCCGCTACTTTCGCTCGCTCTGTTTCAATTTCTAAATTGTATCTAAAAATGAAATCGGTAAATAAATTTACAACAAGCTCCAATTCAGATTTAATGGTTTCTCCCCACTGCAATTTTTCCTGAGTATCGGCAAGAACAATGGTTCCGAAAATAACATCGTTTTTCACCAAAGGAAAAACAACGGCAGACTTTACACCCAGTTTTTTATAAAGTTCGCGCTCTTGCTTGTGTTTCCCCGGAAATTGGTCAATATCGGGAATTAAGGCAAATCCGGATTTTTTAAGTTCATCCGTAGTCCATGGAAATTGATGAGCAGATTGGACATGATTGGATTCGAAAAATTCCTGAGCCAAATCATTCCAATGGTAAACTTTATCAATAAATTGGTTTTCTGAATGGAAAAGAATGAGTAAGCATTCCTCCGCATTAAAATAAGAGCTTACTTTTTGAAGCGAGTTTTCCAGTATGTGCTTAAAATTATCGGTTGACATCTTAAGAAAACCGGAAGAGATATCTGTTAATATGGTTTTAAAGTAAAGCTGTTTCTTAGCTTTATCATCAATAATTTTAGTTTGAGTAATATCTTGAGCCGTTCCGTAAAAACGATGCAAATTAGGCTCTGTTTCATCAAAATGGCCGATAGCACGAACCCATTTATAATTACCTTTAGCTGTTTTTATTTGATGAACATGTGTGAATGGTTTTCTTTCTTGAAATGATTGTTGTGTAATGGTTCTAAAAGTTTCTTGCTCAATAGGATTTTCAATGAAAGAAAGTACATTGTCGTCGGTAGGGATAAATGTTTCATCCACTTCAAAAATGGCCCGCATAACTCTCGACCAATTATGAAGATTCGAATTCGGATACACTTCCCAGCCGCCAACCATTGCCACTTCTGCCGTTCGTTCCAAATGGTCGCGCGTAGTTCTTAATTCAAATTCGTGTTCCTTTAATTTGGTGATATCGCGCCGAATGGAAACATAATGTGTTACTTCACACGAACTTTGGTCGAAAATGGGGTGAATTATAGAATCAACCCAATACAAGGAACCGTCTTTGGCTCTGTTGCAAATTTCACCCCTCCAAATATCGCCTTTTGAAATAGTAAACCATGCTTTTCCCCAGAATTCTTTTGAGTGAAATCCGGAGTTGATTATCCTGTGATTTTTTCCGAGAAGTTCGTGGTTTTCATATTTGGATAATCGCGTAAATAGTTCATTTGCATAGATAATTATTCCCTTTTTATTGGTAATGGAAACCAAGGAATGTTTATGAATAGCTTTATTAATGTCTCTTGAAAACGCGTCGGATTCGTAAGGTACAAGAGACGAAATATTTACAATAAAACCGGTGCCTTCATAACAATTCAAATCCGAATTATAAGCCACAATGCCATGATCAATAACTTGAAATTTGATGGATTCATTATCAATAATGTTATAGGCAATGTTCCAGTTTGTCGGGAAGTTTTTTAACTGTTCAAACTGTTTATGAACCCTGATTTTGTCATCAATATGAATAAAATCAAGATGTGACTTTTTTGAAGAGAACAACTCCGAATTTGAGGGGAAATAACGCTCTAAGAAATACGGAACCTCTTCGTACTGAATCGTAAACGGAGCTTTAAATTGAACAACATATTTAGAAATTGATATTGACATAACAGAGACGTAACACTAAAAAAAACAAAACACTAATCGATGCATTGATATCTATTTATTATCAAATAATGAAATATTGGTATCAGTCATATGTTTAAAGAATGCATCTTTATAGGAATTGCTAATGGGTATGATTTCATCGCGTATATGGATTTCGTTAAGGTTAAATTTTTGAATCTGTCTTGAATTAACAATATAACTTCTGTGTACTCTTATAAAATAGGCTTCAGGTAGTTGTTTAATGATTTCGTATAAGGGTTTTAGTATGATGTATTTTTTATCGTCTGTATGAACAGATATGTAATCATTAACAGATTTGAAAAATAGAATGTTGTTTAAATCGCTGAAGCTGGAGTGTTGGCGATTGTCGCCTTGGTAAAGTGTATTGGGAGGCAAAAACTCATCCGAAAAACTTTGGGGAATATGGGGTTGGGCAAGAAATAGTAAGCCTAGAGCGCAAATAAAATACGCTCTTCTGCGACACATAGCTTGCCGCGGCTTGAATGTCATGTTTCACCAACTATCTGTTTTTAAAAATAGTTTGTATTTACATTGGCGACTTCACACTTAAATTATAATGGGTTA
>SBGQ01000164.1 GCA_006226965.1 bacterium
AGTGTTTTCTTGATTAAGTTGTGGAAAACTTGCGTAAGCAATATTAATCTGGCATTAATCAATATGGGTAAGTTGCATGTTGTGAGGAGCTGTTTTTGGCTAGCGAGACCAATTTATTACAGTATATTCAAACGTTCAAAAATCACATCTAATCATGTTTTTATGAAGGCTTTTAAGTATGTATGGCTGGTTATGCTGGCCGCGGTTTCAGTAGTTCAGGCGCAACCTCAATTTTCACAAGAAGAATTAAAAACGGGATATGCGCTGAGAGGAGATTCCACGTGGTTTGTTTTTTCGCCGGGTTTTTATCGTTTGGCAAATGTCGAAAAAGTAGTGGTTACCGGCTCATTTCGTGGTTGGAGTCAGGATATGGACGATGTGACTTTTATTCTCAGTAATTATGATACGTTTTGGGCAAAATCGTTTTTAAATAAAGATTATGATGTGATTACACCCGGAGCAGAATACAAATTTCGTGTAAACAATGGTGATTGGTTAGACCCACACGGCGAAGCTCCTAATCAAAAAAGCGGAAATTTGGTGTTTTTGCACAATGTAACGCCTAAATCGTTGAAGGCAGAAATGCAGGCTACCGGAGTTGTGTGGGCGGAGATTAACGGAATGAAACGCTCGTTGAACCCGCAAGACTATATTATTACCAATGCCACGGGTGATGAGATAAAGGTAGTTTCCGTGCTTCCGAATACATCAACAGGAACATTAATTACACCGGAAGTAAAGTTGGATAAACGTCGGGTGTATTATTTGGAAATTCCATCAGCAAGCTTAAAAACAGTAATTAGTTACGATGGTTGGTTTAAGACCTTGTATTCCGATAAAGCCTTGGGCGCCAATATTTCAGATGATGGAAAAACCACTGTTTTCCGTTTGTTTGCTCCCCGTGCAGTAGAGGTTAATCTCTATTTGTATGACGATGCTAAAATTGCCGATCCGAAAGCAAAACATCCTATGAAAGTAGATGAAAACGGTGTTTGGGAATTTATCGCCAACGGAAACTTTAAAGGAACTTGGTACGATTTTTCGATTCACGGATTTGATGAACCCGGAAACCATTTCTATGAGCAAATCGGTGAAACGGTAAGCGACCCGTATGCACGAGTAAACGATGATGCTTGGGGACGTTCCATGGTTTGGTCGGCAACGAAACCCGCATCACCCTTAAAAAACGGGATTCCAAAATACGCCGATGTTATCGCCTATGAAGTACACGTGCAGGATTTTACCGATTTATTACCCGTTTCAGACGATTTAAAAGGTACCATTCCTGCCATGATGAAATCAGGCTTAAAAAACAAAAACGGCGCAAAAATCGGTTTCGATTATTTAGTTGATTTAGGTATAAATACCGTTCACCTCATGCCGATTCAGGAATTTCTTCACTATCCGGATGAATGGTGGCGCCCTGCTTTTAAAGACGATCCGTTTATGATTGAAGCCGGAATTTCAGAAGAAAACTACCAATGGGGGTACCGTACAACTCATGCTTTTGCTGTTGAAACCCGTTTCCGCCAAAAAGGAACCAAACCGGGAATGGAACGCGAGCAATTCAGAGATTTGGTACAGGCGTTTCACAATAAAGGTATTGCTGTAATTATCGATATTGTACCGAACCATACCGGCGAGAATATGGACGGAGTGAATTATTACTTCAATTTCAACGGTATTGATAAAATCTATTATTACCGTACAAAAAATCTGGAGCACATCGGGGAATATGGAAACGAAGTAAAAACAGAAAATCGTCCGATGGTTCAGCGTTGGTTAATCGACCAATGTTTGGCGTACATAAACGAGTTTGGGATTGACGGTTTTCGAATAGATTTAGCCGGACAAGTTGACGAACAAACCTTAATTGCGCTCAAAAAAGCTATCGGCGAAGATAAGATTTTATATGGCGAACCTTGGATTGGTTCAAACGACCCGAATTACGAAAATAACCCGGATTGGGATTGGTATAAAGTAGATTCACCGATTACATTTTTTCAGGATGATGCGCGTAATGCCATTAAAGGCGGTGCTTTTTTAGATGTAACTAATCCTGAACCGAAAAAAGAACGTGGATTTTCAGGTGGAAATACTTCAGTCAGAAATTTGGTGAAGTTAGCTCTCCAAAATCATTTTCCTGAAGAAACTTCGCCTTACAGCGGAATTAATTACATGGATATTCACGATAACTGGGCTTTAGCGGATCAGTTTGCGGTTTCTGATTGGAATGGTTTAACCGGTGTAGAAGAAAATCGTATCAAACTGGCACTTACCTTACTTATGACATCGCAAGGCCCCTTAGTGTTACACGGTGGGTCAGAAATTATGCGCTCAAAAGGTTCCGCGGAGTTGAAAGAAACCGTAAAAGAAATGACTAACGGTACCAAAGTGTATTTACACGGAAAGCGCGACACTTATAATATGCGCAAAGCCAATCAGTTTGTTTGGGAAACGGTTGGACTCAAAAAAGGTCAAAAAGGTGCCACAGCGAATTACAAAGAAATGTTTGATTTCTGGAAGGGAATGATTGCATTCAGAAATTCATATTTGGGTGATGTCTTTAAATCGGAAACAACCGTGCCGGAAGGCTATTATCAATTTACAGAGCCGGATAATCAAGGTTTGTTGGCTTATATAATTGATGAAAAAGTTCTTGTGGTAATGAATGTGAACGACGCCAAATCTCGCATCAAAGTGGAAAATATTCCGAGCGGTAAGTGGAAATTAATCGGGCATAATGCCAAAGTGAATCACGAAAAAGGAATAATAGTAGTCGGACAAAAAGCATCGTTCAAAGGCGGGCAGTCGATGTCTTTCGATTTAGGCGGCACGGAATTGCTGATTTACGTGAAAGAGTAAATCGCACTAGAATAAAAGATATAATTAGCTTAAATTGATAGCGCTACTTAGCAAAACTATCAAGGAGGCAATATGACTGGTGTAACTAAAAAATTGGTTATTCCATTAATTCTGGGTGTGGTGTTATTCGCTTCATGTAAAGACGAAAACAATGAGACAGACTTAACTATTCCGAATTCCGGGATAATAGAGTTTACATTTAACGGTACAACGTATCAGGTTGACGGTAATGCTTATCACGAACCAACAACAGAAGGCGATGTAATTCTTGCAAATGGTATCTCCATGGACGTTGATTACATTTTCCTTTCAGTAATGACAACCTCTGGAAGTATAACAACAGGGGAATATCCAATTACTAACGGAACTACTAAAGTAGGTGTGTTTCAGTTTAATGTAGGAAATGCTTATTACTATGCGGCGAGTGGAGATATTACAGTAACAAAACTTACCGATACCGAAATACAAGGCACATTTGATGTTAGCGTACTCATGGAAGGAGGAAGTACTTCATCGAATGTAACCGGCGGCTTTAACGTTGCAGTTCAAACTCACTCTTATTAAACCCCATTAAAAACCGTCCAATCTGGACGGTTTTTTTGTGTCACCAAATTTATGTTTCATGTAGGCCGCC
>SBGQ01000107.1 GCA_006226965.1 bacterium
GAAAGAGCATAAACAATGGAGAAAATATACTATTAAAAGATGTTCAAAATCGGAACAGTGAATCGATAGGATACATTGCAACATACATAATACCATTCATTTTTCAGAGCTTTAATACTTACTATGAAGTTGCTGCATTTTTCTTCTTAATGATTATTATTTATCGTATTTATGTAAATTCCAATCTCTTACTTATAAATCCAATCCTAAGTTTTAGATATTCTATTTTTGAAATAGAGTACGAGGAACAAAATGGCAAAAATCGAAATGGACTAATAATTATTCGAGATAAATACATCAAAGAAGATACTATGATAAAAATATATCCTATTGGGTATAAGCTATTCTTTGCTGAAAATAGAGAACAATAAAAACCAATATTCTATGACACTTCAAGAAATTTCAGACAAAATCGCTGCAACAGATGTTGGAGATTTAAGGTTATACTTTATAACAAGAGTATTAAAAGATGATATAAAAAAACGAGCAAAAATAATTGACAAGTACTTATTTAAGGTTTTCCAAGTAGATATTGATTCGGAAATAAGACAATACTTATATGATTTGTCAATTGAACAATTAGAAAAAGTCATCAAAAGAGATTTTGAAATGGTAGATTATGACGTAGTTAGTGATGATACACAGCATTTGTTTACATATTCTATGAAGAACAAAGTGTTTTCATTTTCTGACGTTGTTTGTAATCAATTAAGTAAAACTCCGCCCAAAATGCAGAGTATAGAATCTATTCTATCTAATGAGGATGAATTATGGGCATATTGTGTTGGTTTTAATGATACAGCGAATAAAGATTGGATTTATACTTTTAGAAAAATACAATCTGGAAAAGTTGCAACAGACGAAAAAGAAGGAAAAAATTTATTAAAAACAATTAGAACATATTTCGACACATCAAATCAGAAACTAGAGTTACTAAAGGGTGAAACTGTTAATTTAGACAAGCAGGTTGATTGTATCTATTTCGATGAAATATTTTATGTCATTAAGAAGGCGTACTTTGAGCAAATTGTTGGATTACAGGAAGAATATAAAGAACAATCTAAAACAGTTGTTGAAGAGTTAAAAAGTACGGGTAAGTTTGACGGGTTAGAAATAATTGAAGAAAAAATTGAAACTACTCCTTCTATCCACAAAAAATTAGTTCGAATTGCCAGAATTGGAAACTATAGAACTATTAATGATAAAGTAATCAAGAAAATGAAAACCGTATGCAATAAATTCGGAGTAAAACTCAATATTAAAAATGGGAAGCTGGCAATTGAAGAAGAGGCTGATATTGATATAGTTTTAAAAATGCTTGCCGACTATTATAAAACTGGAGACGTTTCAGGCAAAGCATATGGAACTTTTGCTGGAAAAGAATTAGCTAACACAAATTAAATAATAATGAACACACAATATATTGCAATTACATAGCGGGATTGGTGGAGCTGCGTCCACGTTTGCGACACTCACTCTAAATTGGCAGAAATAGCATTATAAAAAAAGGAACCCAAAATGAGTTCCTTTAAATCTTTTACTTGATTACATTTCTACGAAAGAAAGAGGCTTGACCAAGTCTATATGAAACAAAGGTAAGAAGAATTCTCATATATTACTAAACATGAGAATAGAATTAAGGAACAAACACTTTTCAAGACCTCGATATAACAGGTATTTAACTGCTACTGGAAACAACAAAGATAGAGCTAGAAAACTCTACAATGCTAATATACGCTTAGCTCAAGCCTTTCATCCTATGTTAAGCCAATTCGAAGTTGTTCTTAGAAATAGCTTAAACATTACCTTAGCAACACATTTCGCTGACCCTGATTGGATTATAAATCAGAAGACAGGTTTTATGCGAGATAACTCATTAAGAAGTTCACATTATTTCTTAAGAAGTTGTGTTCAAAAAACTGAAATAAAACTAACAAGACGATCTATTCCAATAACTAGTGGTAAAATAATATCGGACCAAACCTTTGGTTTTTGGTTAGCATTTTTCCTATCGCATCATTATTCATTAGTAGGAGGGCAACCTATACACATTTTTGCTCACAAACCAATTACAGAAAACAGGTCAAGTATTTATCATAAACTTGACGAAATAAAAAGCTTTAGGAACAGGGTCAACCATTGTGAACCACTTTGTTTTAATGGACACAATATTGATTGCTCTTTGGCTTTAGACATCAGAACAAAACTCTATAATCTGATAAGCTGGATAGACCCACAATTAATTCCTTTTTTTGAGAATATTGACAATATTCAAAACAAGACAACATACATAATGACTATATAAACTTACCGTGGAGTTACAACAATAAAGATAACAGTGATTTAACCAAATTTGTATTTTGATAATTGTGAATACTTACTCAAGTATTGAGAACACAACATAATCCCCACTTCTACCCTGTCACTTTTCCTGTTTTTGCGAATTCAAAAATTGTATCTACGGACATTCGGTCGGTTAAACTATTCGAGTACAAGAGTTGTTTTACCATGCCGTATTCATCCAACAAAAACTCCGCCGGTATAGTGCTTATAGATTCATTGCCGGACATATAGTGCACCGGAAGTCCATTCAACAAAGCTTTAATGGCGTTTGGAAACAAACTAGTTACGTGGCTTTTCGCGGATTTCATAAGGTTGGTCTCAATTCCATACATATCGTACCAATGTTTTTCGGGGTCGGCGATAATGGGAATAGGTGAAACACTTCGGTGAAACTGATTTCCCAACAAGGTTTTTTTATCCGACTCAAAAAAGAAAATCATTTCGAGTCCGAGCGCTTTTAATTCCTCATGCTTTGCCTGTAAACGGTGCACACGAACGTTACAAAACGGACATCCTGCATGTCGAAAAAAGGCTACTAATACACGTTTTCCCCAAAAATCCCGTAAACGCACTCTTCGTTCAAAAATATCTATGGCATCTATCGTCGGTGCAAGCGCATTTACCTTTAATACAATTCGTTCATTCATTCAAAACCTCTAAGCTCCAAATTAATCTGTCTGAAACGTAATCAAAAATTTGCTTTGATTCACAATTGTTTAATCGAACTTCCCAAATTAGGTTTTCGTTCCTACGCATTGATTTCTTTTGTGCTTAATTTGATAGGTGATTCCTAGATTTCGGGCTGAGTTCTACGAAGTGAAATATTATTGACGTGTAAGGAAGTGATGCGGAGATTCCCGCATTCGCGGACACCGCAGGTGCTACGCAGTGAAATGACGGTGAAAATAAAACACGTAATTGATTCTTTTTAGAAATCGCGCCTAATTGTGGTGGAGGGAATGAAAACTTTGTTTTTCACAAGGAGTTTGAGCTTCGACAGTATCCACAAAATCAGGAAGCGCAGCGGCTTAGATTTTGTGGGAGAAGCGGACAAACGACGCAGCCGAACAGCACAATCAGCGCAAGT
>SBGQ01000071.1 GCA_006226965.1 bacterium
ATTATGCACATTATGTACATTATATTGTGGAAATATTTAAAAATATGTACTAACTTAGTGCGGTCATTGATAGCAGATAGATGCAGAAATGAACAGTAATTACAAAAATCAAACTCTTGCTTAGGCTCCATGTCAAAATCACTAATCGAAACCGAAAAGCGTAAGTACGAAAAAATTCCGACAGAGATTTTTTCTGATTCTGAAACAGCTTCACTTCATGTAGCAAAAGAAATTGCCGACTTGATTAAAGCCAAGGCTAAAAAAGGTGAAATGGCGGTATTGGGGCTTGCGACTGGTTCAACACCAACTCGTGTGTACACCGAATTGGTGAGAATGCATAACGAAGAGGGTTTGAGTTTCAAAAACGTAATTACTTTTAACTTGGATGAATACTTTCCTATGGGGCCGGATTCATTACAAAGTTATGTTCGTTTTATGCACGAATACTTATTTGATCATGTAGATATCAAGCCGGAAAACGTTCATATTCCGGATGGTACAATTGAGCGTGATTCTGTTTTTGAGTTTTGTTATCAGTATGAAGAGAAAATTAAAAAATCCGGTGGCTTAGATCTTCAGATTTTAGGCATCGGTAGAACTGGTCACATTGGTTTTAACGAACCGGGTTCGGGTAAAAAATCTCGCACTCGTATGATTACCTTGGATAAGTTGACACGTTCTGATGCTGCTTCAGATTTCTTCGGAATAGAAAATGTGCCGCGCCGCGCTATTACAATGGGTGTTGGTACAATCATGGAAGCAAAGAAAATTATCTTGATGGCTTGGGGTGAAGGAAAAGCTCCTGTAATCAAAAAAACCGTTGAAGGTGAGATTTCAGATCAAGTTCCTGCAACCTATTTACAAGAGCACCCAAATGTTCAATTTATTGTTGATGATGCAGCAAGCTCAGAGTTAACTCGTTGCAAAAAACCTTGGCTTGTCGGCCCGGTAAAGTGGTCGAACAAAATGGCGAGAAAAGCTGTTGTTTGGTTGTGCGCTGAACTTGGAAAGCCAATCCTCAAATTGCGTGATGAAGATTATAACGAGCACGGAATGGGCGATTTGGTTACCGAACAGGGTCCTGCTTACAATATCAACATTCGTGTTTTTAACGAATTACAACACACCATTACCGGATGGCCGGGTGGAAAACCAAATGCGGATGATACTCAACGACCTGAGCGTGCAAATCCGTTTCCAAAACGCGTACTTATTTTTAGTCCGCACCCTGATGACGATGTGATTTCAATGGGTGGAACCTTGATTCGTTTGGCTGACCAAGGACATGATGTTCATGTAGCTTATCAGACATCGGGTAACATTGCTGTTTTTGATGATGATGCCTTACGTTTTGCTGATTTTGTTGCCGATTTCCACGATAATTTCAGATTAGGCAGCGATGATGTTCGCCATATGTACGAAAACGTTCGTGATTTCATTCAGAACAAATCTGCCGGTCAAGTTGACTCAGAAGCCGTAAAAATGATTAAAGCGCTTATTCGAAAAGGAGAAGCAAAAGCAGGTGTTCGTGCCAGCGGTGTACCGGATACCAACGCACACTTTATGAATATGCCGTTCTATGAAACAGGTAAAGTTCGTAAAATGCCTTTAAGCGAAGAAGATATTAACATTACCATGGATTTGATTCGCAGCATTAAACCACATCAGATTTATGCTGCCGGCGATTTATCAGATCCACATGGAACGCACCGTGTTTGTTTAAAAGCTGTAATGGAAGCTGTTACTCGCTTGAAAAACGAAGACTTTATGAAAGATTGTTACGTGTGGTTCTACCGTGGCGCATGGCAAGAATGGGATGTAGCCGATATTGAAATGGCCGTTCCGCTTAGTCCGGATGAACTCATGAGAAAACGTCGTGCAATTTTCAAACACCAATCACAGAAAGACCGTCCGTTGTTCCCGGGAACTGACGAACGTGAATTCTGGCAGCGTGCAGAAGATCGTACACGTGGTACAGCAATGCATTATGATGAACTCGGTTTAGCAGAGTATGAAGCTATCGAGGGATTTGTTCGCTGGAAATTCTAATATATACATACATACATACATACATGTACCTATCTAAGGGGGGTAAGGCATAGCTTGTCTTACCCTCTTTGTTTATAGGACACCGAATACGACCATGGATTCCAAATTTGAACTTTTGAGCGCTTTTCAGATAATCGACGATTCTTTTGTGCTTCCTTATCGATTATATATTCCAAAAACAGAAAAACCTGTTCCATTAGTGATCTATTTGCACGGAGCCGGAGAGCGCGGAACGGATAACAAAAAGCAATTGACTTGGGGTTTAGATCATCTTTTAAATTATGCTGAGAACAACCGCCTACAATTTGCCATTCTTGCTCCTCAGTGTCCGCCAGAATATAGATGGGTTGAAACAGATTGGACCTTAAAGCAACATCAACAACCTGAAATGCCATCTAAACCGATGTCGGCCTTAATTAAACTGTTATCTGATTTACGCTTTAATAAAGAATTAGACCATTCAAAATGGTATGGGGTAGGTTTGTCAATGGGCGGATTTGGAATATGGGATTTAATCACCAGAAAACCGGAATGGTTTGCGGCAGCCTTGCCTATTTGCGGTGGTGTAGATCTTGCGCAACTTCATAAAGTTGCACACTTGCCTATTTGGATGTTTCATGGTGAAAAAGACACCGTAGTTTGGCCTGAACGTTCTCGCTCTGCTTTTTCTGCATTGAATAAAATGGGCGCACAGAACGTGTTATACACAGAATATCCCTTAGTTGAACATAACAGTTGGTCAGAAACATTCGAAAATCAGGATGTATGGAATTGGTTATTTAATCAATCCCGATAAAGATTTTTCGCAGCTATTTTTGAAATAGATTATATCTCAGGTTAAATCCGGTATAGGTAAAATCCAGTTTTCTTGCTGTTAAACCAGAAACGGGTAGTTTGAAAAATGCTTCAGTTTCCCATCTTGATGAGAATCGATAAGCCGTACTGAATTGTAACAACCCAAGCCAGTCGTTTTGGTTAAATGGTTTTATAGTTTCATCAGACTCGAACGGACTAGAACTCACATTATAATTAGTTTCTCCGGAAGTAGTGGTAACTAATTCACTACTTACCACCTGTCCCTTTTCATGAAATTCTTGTTTTAAATAAACAAGTGAAGATATTCCAACTCCTACAACCCAGCCTTTTTTCTGATGTGCGCTGAAATCCCATTGTGCAAGAATTGGAATTTCCAATGCTACTGTTGAAAATCTCTGTTCATCATAAATAGAAACCGGATTTTGACTGGACTGAGTTCCAATATCAGCTAATAATGAGGGGTTAAAACCTAAGTTTTCCTGCGAGGTAAAATCATTTTTAGCTAAAAGTCCGCCGGTTCCCAACCACAAAGAAGAAGAAACATTCCAATAATGAACAGCTCCGGCAGAATATCCATTTCCGTTTAACAACTCATTTTCTGAAAATGCAACCATAGAACCGACACGAATATCGAATTGCTTATTTACTTTTGTTGAAACAGAAGTGACGACAGGCAAAGCATTAACATTCGATTTCTCATCGAAGGTACTTAATAAAACTAAGGATTCACTCGGCGTAGCAAATTCCAACATGGATTTAGAATTCACAGGCGGAATTATGCTTATTGAATCCGGTAATAGTGCAATCGGAATTCCATCAGTGAAAAGCGGCGTATTGATATTCTTATCCAAAGAAATCGATTGTTTGGTGAGTTTCTGTGATGAATTCGGAGATGGTAGCGAGGTCTCAGGAGTTGCCGAATTCGCAGATTTAGCGTCATCAGTTTTGGGTTTCACAAGCTGATTTGATGGTGTTTCAGCCTCCTGTGGCGGTGTAATCATTTCAGTAAGTGATTGTAGATTAGGAGTAACCATACTTTTTTGAGGTGATACAATACCGGTAACAGGCGATTGGTATTCTACACGAAAACGAGATATAAATACATATACAAATCCCAAACTCACTAACATAATGGCGACTTTTAGCCAGTTACTTGCGAATAAGTTTGCATCAGGTTTGTAATTAATTCGTTCACGAAATAAAGCAAGCTCTTCTTGTGACGGTTCGGTTACATAGTCGTCAAATTCAGTTCTTACTTGTTCGGAGAGCCATTCATCGAACTTCATGAAATCTCCTTTTTTATAGATTCTGAGTATAATTTTTTCAGTTTTGATTTAGCCCGGCTTAAATGAGAACGTGATGTTCCCGGCGAAATCCCCATCAAACCTGCTATTTCATCATGCGAATAACCTTCTACTTCGTACATGTTGAACACATATCTCCAGTCTTCCGGCAATTGCTGAAACAGTTTTAAAATGGTATCAGATTGAAGCGGCGTAGAATCCCAAATATCATCTGTTTCACTTTCATAATCCAAATCATCAAGTTCAGCAAGATGAAGATGCTTTTTACGAACTCTGTAATAATCCAAGGCCGTATTCACGATAATCTTCCTAAACCAAGATTTGAATGGTTTTTCAAAATCGTAGGTATCTAATTTGCTAAACACTTTTATAAAACTGTCATGAAGTATTTCTATGGCATCTTCCCGTTGCGGGGCATAACGTAAACTCACAGACATCCCAAAGCCGAAGTAGAGCTTATATAAAGCTTCCTGCGCGGCTTTTTTTCCTTTCTTACAGGCAATAAGAATGTCTTGTTCGTTTTGCACTCAATTAGTTGTTATGTGGTTGCCAATTCATTTCTATATATCTCATAGTTCGTAGTACATTAACTAAGTTAGAAAGTACTTCCGGTTCATTATAATATTCGAAAGTTACCCGTTTTTTTGAACCATTTAAGAAGGTGAATTCAACATACTCGGCACCTCCGTCAGCGCAATCCGGACAGCCATACGTTTCTTTGAGTTGCTTAAAGTTTGGAATATCAATCTGATTTAACAAACTTCTATATGCGTCTTTATTAGAACTAAATGTCTGAATAATCGGTTCAATATTTACGTCCCAGCTTTTTGTTGTCTTTACAATGGAATGTTCTGTTATTTGATAATTAGTTATGCAATATTCAATACACATACCAAATGAAGTCCCGTAATTAATCATTACTACCTCAGATGTTCCGGTAAGAAAATATATGTCAGAATCATTGTAATCATTACAGGTGTTCAGTGTAAAAACGGATAGAAGTACAAGCAATGTGATGAAATAAAGTTTCATATTAGTATAGTGGATTGTTAACGGTTCCGATAAATAACAAGGAGTTACTTGTTTGTTCGCGAATAGCAAAAAGAAAGGGTTTATCTACCCGTACAATTGGAGGTGTGGAGCCTCCGACAGAAGTCAGCTCTATTCCTATTGTAGTAACTGCAGCAGCTTCTGAGCCTTCTTCATTCGTTTCGATGAATGTGTTTTGTTTAACAAATGAAACAAAGAGATTATTTACGTCATTAATTCCGCTTAAATCAGCTTGATTGGGCTTAAAGGCATCAGTCATACCAAGATGAAAAAGAGCATCATTCAGTTTCTTTTCGTACGTAATGGAAAATTTTGGAAAGAATAAATTCACTGAGCTCCATATATGTTGATTGCTCAGACTTTGAGTCACATTCATCCAGACATCAGCGTTTAATGCCGATAAAGCAGTTGAAATACTGTTTTTAGGAATTAGCACAATCATAGTGAAATTTTTGCGTCCATAAGGAAGCTCAAGTGCAGTGAAATCATCAAAGTTGGCGAGTCTTACATTTACTAAGCTATTCATTGTCGGGACTTGAATAGTGGTTTCATTATCCAAATAAAAGGGTTGTTCAGATGTCGACGCCTTGTCGAATTCAGCGCTCCAAGTTCCTTTGAAATACAATGCATTCATTAAAAAAAGAACCGTTTCAGCAGATATCTCGTTTATCACCTTTTCTATTTTCCCGTTAGTGTTATCAGAAGCCCAATTATTTATGGTTGTTACGGCATTCGAACTGGTAAAATCAAGTGCCATTATTTCAGCAGAATAAGCATCCTTCAACGTGCTTATGTAAGATTGCTTTACATCGAAGCCGTTTCGATAAAACATAGCATTTGCCAGTGAAAGGGAAACCGTTTTATCAGCTGAAAGTAACTGAGCTTTCAAGTTATTATAAGCCGCATTTATGTCATCCAACGACATTGAACTGCTATAACCCAACATTTCTTGAATCTGCACACGAGTATTTCCGTCAGCGCCGTTCATCAACATGGAAAGAGCCACAGAAGCACTTAAAGGGGAGAGCATCATATTAGATTGTTCGTCCTGTGCCACTTCTTTGAATAGGTTAATTCCAAATGCATTCGATTCTGCAATCAGTTCGGTTTGTTGAGCCGTAAGTTTTAACGGAATGGGTTCAGTCTCGGTTATTGACGAGTCTTTTTTGCAAGCCATTAAGCTAACAGTTACAAGTACGGAAAGTAAGCACCATTTTTTCATGAGAATATAATTTTATGAATGGGTTACTTGCTGTACGAATAGATCATTATAAAATGCTGCAAAGACAGAAAAAATAAATCAGTAGCCACTCCAAGTGTTGTCGTGTTTTCACATTTGTTAAAGAAAATGTGAAGTCGTTTGGATATAGAAATGCATTGCCCCAAAACAAAAAAAGCCCGTCGAATGACGAGCTTTTTCTTTGTGGCGGGGACAGGACTCGAACCTGCGACCTTCGGGTTATGAGCCCGACGAGCTACCAACTGCTCCACCCCGCGATGTAGAAACGAAAGATAGTGCATTTAAACATCGATTGTCAACTATTTTTTAAATTATTTGCTGTTTTTATGGCAAAAAGCGCTTTTTTTCAATACTTTTCTGAGCTTAAATTATTAATCAAAATGGGTTTACTTTTATGACTAATTCTACTCCGTCACGTGTTCATGATATCTTGAAAAAACACATGCTTGTTGACGGTTATGATTTCGTTTTAGATTTAGAAAAATCGCAAGGTTCGTATTTAGTGGATGCTAAAACAGGGAAAAAATATCTCGATTTTTTTACCTTTTTTGCTTCCAATCCAATCGGGATGAATCATCCCAAAGTCTTAAATCACCCTGTTTTGGCGGATCGTTTACGCCATGTTGCATTCCAGAATCCGTCAAACTCGGATATCTACACCACTTACATGGCAGATTTTGTTGATACGTTCAGCAGAGTAGGGATTCCATCACATTTGCCTTATGCTTTTTTTGTTGCCGGCGGTGCATTGGCAGTAGAAAACGCGTTAAAAGTTGCATTCGACTGGAAGGTTCAAAAGAATTTTGCTAAAGGTTACCGAGTTGAAAAAGGACATAAAGTTCTTCACTTTGAAAAAGCGTTTCACGGTCGTTCAGGATACACCTTATCCCTCACAAATACTGAGATTAATAAAGTTAAATACTTCCCGAAATTTGACTGGCCTCGCATTATTTCACCTGCTATGAGATTTCCGATGAATGCGCATACAACTCAGGAAGTTATTGCTGAAGAAGAAATGGCTATTAAACAAGCCGAGCGCTATTTCGAAATATACAAAGACGATATCGCTTGTATTATTGTTGAGCCGATTCAGGGAGAAGGCGGCGATCGTCAATTCAGACCAGAATTCCATAAAGCATTACGCCGTTTAGCTGATGAGCATGAGGCGCTTTTGATTTATGACGAAGTACAGACAGGTGTTGGTTTAACAGGTAAATTCTGGGCACACGAGCATTATGTTAACCCTGATATTATCGCTTTCGGTAAAAAAGCTCAGGTATGCGGAATTTTAGCCGGAACCAGAATTGATGATGTTCCTACAAATTGTTTTCATCATTCCTCCAGAATTAACTCAACTTGGGGCGGTAACCTAGTTGATATGGTTCGCTTTCAGGCTTATTTAGAAGTAATTGAAGAAGAGAATCTGGTTGAAAATGCTGCCACTGTTGGTTCGTATTTATTAAATCAAATTGAAGGAATGACACAACACCATGAACATCTATCTAATGCTCGTGGTAAAGGCTTAATGTGTGCGTTCGATTTTCCTGATGCACATTCCCGAAAAGCATTCATAAACGAATGTGCTGAAGACGGGCTGTTGATATTACCATGCGGAACTAATTCAGTTCGATTCAGACCGCCGTTGAATGTTACGAAAGAACAAATTGATGAAGGTTTAACCATTATTGACGGCGCATATAAAAAAGCCATCAAGAAATGCCCGGTAATCTCAAAAAAGTCTGAAAAAGCAGCCGGTTTAATTGCTGATGTAAAATCTGACTGATTGCTTTAATAATTCAAATCTAAAAGACTGTCTGACTCAACTCGGGCAGTCTTTTTTTGTTTATGGATGCTGTTAAATAACACTTATCTTCAATGAATAAATGGATGTGAAATGTTTCTTTCAGCAAGTACTCTGTTCCCAACCTTAACCTTATTAAGCGCAGTTATAACGCTACTGGTAGCAGCGTTTGCGTATAGGAAAGAGAACTTACAAGTAGATTGGTCATTTTCTCTTCTGATGGTTGCCTGTAGTATCTACTCGTTAAATTACAGTTTAGAATTATTTTCAGAAGAGCTCGTTTTTAAAACGTTTTATCTGAAGCTTCAATATTTCGGTGCTCCGTTTATTTCTCCCTTAATGCTCATCTTTACGATTCAATACTCAGACCAACGTCAGTATTTGAACAAGTGGTCAACGTTTGCCGTTTTTATCGTACCCATTTTAAATATGCTCGCTGTTTTAAGTAATGATTGGCATCACCTGTTTTATACCAGTTACAACATAATTCAGCAGAATGGCTTAAGCATTTTGATAACTGAAAAGGGCCCGCTTTACGTTTTTCACAATGCCTATTCCTTACTATTGGCATCCTTAACTGTTTATTTATTCATTCGGCTTTTCATAACAACGAACCGACTTTATTTAACTCAGATATCTTTCGTGTTTCTGGGATTTATCATCCCGTATTTAACGTATGTGCTGTACTTTATTGATGTTGTTCCAATTGGGATTGACCCGATTCCGATAAGCTTTGCAGGCACGGGAATTTTTATTTACGTCGGTTTTCAGCAATATAACTTATTCAAAATCGCTCCGATCGCTTATCAAACCCTATTTGAGAATCTTTCTGACGGAATTCTTTGGTTTGATGATAAGAAGAAGTCCATTTTAGCATTGAATGATTCCGCAAAAGAGATGTTAGGAATCCCCCAGTTGCATCAACAAAAACAGCTAACCGAATCCATCATCAAACAATGGCCGGAGTTTGAGAATGTACTCGAAAAACTTCAACATGAAACTTCTTTCGAGTTTACAAGAGATACCGATTCCGGGAAAAAGTGGTTTAGTGTAGCTCCGTCAACGATTGCGAAAAAGAGCAAAGAGGTTTTAGGTTACTTTATTCTTATAAAGGACATCACCAAAACAAAAGAAAGTGATTTTCAATACCGTGAAGCTCAGATTTTATTAAATACGTTTTTTGATCAGGTTCCCATGTTAATGGGGGTGGTGATGCTTCAGGAAAAAGATATTATTCTGCTAAAAGGGAATCAGCTTACAGCCAAATATCTTACCGGAGCTTTTGGCGAAGTTTCGAACCTTTCTTTTAAATCTGTCGGGTTTAGTACTGAAGAAATTCAGCATTGGATTTATGAGTTCAGACTTGCCGAAATCAAGCAAAAAAATTCCTATCTGGAAATGAATTTATCTCCAAAAAGAACTACACGTGAGTTTACGTTGGGGGTTACTTTTGTGTACTTGGGTATTATGCCGGGCGGACAAAAACGGTACGCGTTTATTGCTCAGGATATCACGGAAAAGAAAAAAGCCGAGGCTGAAATCGTTAAATCAAACGTGTTCTTAAACCAGACCAGTAAAGTGGCGCAAGTTGGGGGATGGGAAATTAATCTCGAAAAAAACACAGCTGATTTAACCTTAACTACTCGCGAGATTTTTGAACTTGAGCCCCATTCGAATCCAAGCCCTTCACGCTTGTTAAATTACTTTACCGATGAATCTAAGGTGACTGTTTTGCCGAAAGCGAAAGCACTCTTAAAAAATGGTGAACCTTTCGATTTAGAATTAACGATTTACAATTCAACTCGCCAAAAAGTTTGGATTCGCTTAATTGCCAATGCTGAGTTCGAGCAAAATAAGTGTGTAAGATTATACGGGATAGTTCAAAACATCGATTTAATAAAACGAAATTCGATCGAGTTAAAAGCCGCCGAAGAAAAATTGGACAGTATTTTTAGAGAGATGTCCGATGTGGTTTGGTCGGTAAGTTTACCTGAGCAACAAGTGGTGTTCATCACACCTTCGGTGAAAGACCTCTATGGAATTGCCGTTGAACAATGGTATCAATCTAAACATTGCAGAGAAAGAGCCGTGTTTGAAGATGATATTGAGATTGTACAAAAGATTTGGCAAGAGCTTGAAAAGCATGGTTCATACACCGCACAATTTCGAATTAGTACGCCGCGGGTTGGAATAAAATGGATTCAGTTTAAAGCAAAAGTTATTTATTCGGTTGATGGAGTTCCGATTCGGATTGACGGATATGAGTCTGATATCACCAATCAAAAATTTACACAAGAGCAGTTGGAATTCGCCAGAAATGAGGCTATTCGAGCCAATAACGCCAAGTCGGAGTTTTTGGCCAATATGAGTCATGAAATCAGAACACCATTAAACGGAATTATCGGTTTTAATGATTTACTGCAAAAAACAGAATTGAATGAAGATCAACTTCGTTTTGTGAGCAATACAAAATCGTCGGCGGAATCACTTTTAACCATTATCAACGATATATTGGATTTTTCTAAAGTTGAATCCGGGAAGTTTGAACTCGAATGGGTAGAATCGAATGTTATTAAAATTATTGAGCAGTCTATTGAAATGTTTATTCATCAGGCTGAGCAAAAACATATCGAACTCATTTTAAGTATTCAGCCGGATTTGCCTGAATTTGCAGTAGTAGATTCACTGCGCGTAAAACAAATTCTTATCAATTTGATAGGAAATGCACTCAAATTTACTCGAAAAGGCGAAGTTGAATTAAAGGTGAATTTCGAAGCAATTACTCAAAATAAAGGTGTTTTTACCTTTAAAGTAAGAGATACGGGAATTGGTATTTCGAAACTGGAAAAAGAAAAATTATTTAAGGCGTTTTCACAGGCCGATACGTCAACAACTCGGAAGTTTGGCGGTACAGGTTTAGGTTTAGCCATTTCCAATAATTTGGCAAATATGATGAATTCGTCCATCAAATTGCATTCAGAATCGGGTGTTGGTTCCGAGTTTTCATTTGAATTGGAAACCACGTTTCGTTCAGGAAATACTGAAAAACTAAGTTCGATTTATAAACCCGAGAACGTATTAGTGCTTGATGATAACCAATCGTTTTTAGATAGTTTTAAACAGAATTTCGATTATTGCGGTATTCAAACTGATTTCACCAGCTCTGAGACCGAAGCCGAACATTTACTTCAATTAAAACAGTACGATTGTGTATTTATTGATTATAGCTTGATTGATGCAGAGCGTGCAAAATGGCTTAAACACCTTCAATCACAAAAGAGCAAGAGAAAACCGGATGTTATCTTTTTACTCAGTCACAAACAACTGGCAGAAATACATCAAATAAACGAAGATTTCCCTGTGGTAAATTATTTGTGTAAACCACTGAAACACGATGATTTACGTGCGCTTTTAAAGGGTTTAAGTAGTTTAGATGAAATACCTGTAGAAAGTAAGGAATCGCTAGAAAGCGAACCTAAAGCCGAGTGTATTCGAACCAAGCGTCCCGTACACATCTTAATTGCAGAAGATGTTGAAGTGAATCGTATTTTAATTCAGTCGATTATATCCAATTCCTTCGATCAGGTTGTCTTATATCTTGCAGAGAATGGAAAACAAGCCATAGAAACATTTAATGTAAATACTATCGATATTGTTTTGATGGATATTCAGATGCCGGAGATGGACGGACTTGAAGCAACACGTAAAATCAGAGAAATAGAATCGTCAAAGAGTGTTAAAACTCCCATTTTTGCATTAACGGCCGGAGCATTACAGGAAGAAAAGCACAAGGCATTTATGGCAGGTGTTAACGAGTTTATCACCAAGCCGATAGATTACGACGTGCTTTATCACACCTGTTTTCGTTATACAAAAGAGTTGGATTTATTGCTTGATGAAGCCTTGGACACCACAAAGCACATCTTTAATAAGAAGGAATTTGAAAAACGCATGTCGGGTGTTGATGAGATAAAAAAACTAACACTAGTAAATGCTAAGCGCGATATCCCGATTTATATCGATTCTTTACTTGATGCCTTAAGCGAAAAAAACTTTGCTGAGATAAAAAGAATAGCCCATTCAATTAAAGGTTTGGCTTTAACGATGGGCTTTGAAGAGCTTGGCGATTTGTCGAAACAGATAGAGTTAGAAGCGAAAAATCAAAATCAGTTAAGCAATTGGACTTTACTACTAAAAAGGAGTTGGGAATCCATAGAAACGGAACTGGATAGCTATTCTGCTTAATTTTTTGGTATTACTTTCTGAATTTCGCCTTTAATTACTTCTGTCCATTTTGCATAACCTGTTGGGTTCAAATGCAACATATCTTGAACAAAAAGACTTGAATCTGGCATATTATCGGCAGTTAAGAACTCAGGAACAGTATTTATGTAATACATGTTCGGTGTAGTTTCACAATAATTCTGAATCAGTGAATTCGCTTTATCAATTTGTGTCCAAGCTCCCCAACGAGATGGAGTTGGAGTTACTGCAATGGAAAAAATAGGTACGGATGCGTGATGTTTTCTTATTAAACGAACATTCTCTTTAAATAAACCTAAAACTTCATTCGGATCTTTATCATCAGGTTGGTTACGTATGTCGTTCGCAACAAAAATAACGATAGCAGAAACTTTATGCGGACTCACAATATCTTCAGCGAAATGAATCACATCTGAATAGGCAGAACCACCGTAACCTCGGCGAATGGCTGAGTAAGGTTTCATGTCTTCATGGATGGTTTTCCAAAGTACAATGCTGGAACTTCCCATAAATAAAATGGCATCATCCGGATAGGTTTCTACCGAGTCTAAGGCTAGTAATTCTCCGACTCCTTTAACCCAATGCTCTTTTGTATGAGCATATTTCTGTTGATAGTCAACACGTTTCTCACACTGAGAAAATACAATAAGAGCTAAAAAAAGCGATAAAACGGGAAGGAAAAGTTGTTTTTTCATAATAGGCTGTTATGTAAAATGGAACATCTGTATTGATAGTATTATTCAGACAAAGTAGGCATTAATTTGGTTTTATAGCCAATCAAATTTTTATATGTTGATATAGGCTAAACACATTAAATCTTGAGTTATATGAATCTAACATTTTATGGTCATTCCTGTTTTATGGTTGAATTCTTTGGCAAAAAATTATTGTTCGACCCGTTTATAACACCAAATGAAATGGCAAAAGACATTGATGTTGAATCGATAAAACCGGATTACATATTAATTTCACACGCACACGAAGACCACACCGCAGATGTACTGCGCATAGCTAGGCAATCCGGTGCAAAAGTGATAGCTATTTGGGAGATTTATGCATGGCTTTGCAGTAAAGGGTATAACCATGTGCATCCGATGAATACTGGCGGATTTGCGACATTTGATTTTGGAACGGTTCAGATGATAAACGCAGTCCATTCTTCATCGTTTGGTGATGGATTTTACGGCGGAAATCCGGTCGGCTTTGTGGTTACATCTCCGGATAAGTCGCAGTGTTTTTATTACTCCGGTGATACGGCATTAACGCTTGATATGCAACTTATTCCGATGCGTCATAAGCTCGATTTTGCCGTCTTACCAATTGGTTCAAACTTTACGATGGATGCTCAGGATGCTGCAATTGCCGCAGAATGGATTAAAACAAAGAAAGTTGTGGGAGTTCATTTTGATACGTTTGAATTCATCAAGATTAACCACAAGCAAGCAAAAGAAATTTTTGCCGAAAAGGGGATTGATCTTGTGATTCCTGAGATTGGCAAAAGTTATTCTTTTAATTGAGTTGAATGTTGAAGTCGAATAGAGAACACTGTGTAAGTGTAATCGAGGTCGCCATTAAGTAAGTTGGTTTGGCTGAAAGTATGGATTTACTCAAAAGTGGGTTAAAAATTGAGTAGAATGTTATAGACGCGAAATTTGATACATCTTTCCATTAAACTATCAAGGTGAAAGCCGTTGAATGCGCCAAACGTCGCCATGTTTTAGATATTGAATACGATCGTGTAATCGGCTTTTTCGTCCTTGCCAAAATTCAATAGACTCAGGAACAACCCTAAACCCGCCCCAAAATTGAGGAAAAGGGATATCTCTACCGGAGAACGAATCGGTAAGCTCTGTCATTTTTTTTTCGAGGATGTTTCTGCCTTCAATTATGGCACTTTGAGCCGATGCCCAAGCTCCTAATTGGCTCGCAACCGGACGTGAGAAAAAGTATTTCATAGAATCGGCGGTCGAAATTTTTTCTGCGATACCCTCAATGCGAATTTGTCGCTCTAATTCCGGCCAAAAAAATAATAAACTTACATTCGGGTTGTTCTCAATTTCATGACCTTTTCTACTGTTGTAGTTAGTATAAAAAACAAAACCACGTTCATCAAAGCCTTTTAGCAAAACAACACGATTGGACGGCTTTCCCGATGCAGAAACAGTAGCAATACTCATGGCATTAGGTTCGGGTACTTCTGCTTTTGCGGCTTGTTCGAACCAAGTTTGAAATTGAACGATCGGATCGGCATCCACATCGTTTTCACTTAATTCAGCTTTTGCGTAGTCTTTTCTGAGGTCGGATAAATTCATACGTCAAAAATAATAAAAAGGAACAAGTTGTATTCAGACATCTGAATTCCAGTTTTGATTAAAGTATTCGAATGAACAATATGGATAGCTTTTTTAGTGATTAATATTTCTCCCAGATAAAAGCGAGTAAGTTGTTCTCATTTTCGTGAGTCCAAATAATTTCATCAAACAGGTGCAAATAAGTATCATCCAAAAGGAAAATGAGGTTCGCTCTAAATCGGTTATATCATTAAATAAAAAGATGTGTAACAAAGCAATACATCTAATAAAGTTAAAAGTCCAGACCAATTCCCATTACAAACATATTGTTATCCATGCCCGGATTAGTTGACGCCAATTCTGCGTTTGAATGATGGAAAAAGGTGTATCCCGTATAAAGTTTTACACTTTTGTAGAGTGCGACATTTATGCCTAAATCCAGCTCGTATGTGAAATTTAGTTTCGCGCCTCTCGAATCTGGGAAATAATCAAAATAATAGACGAAGCCACCTATTAAACGAGTTAATGGCTGTATGTATTTCCACTTTGAATAAACAAGTTGAGCGCCAAAAGGAGCAAAAGTTATCCCTTTAGTTTCAAGATTTTCTGCAAGGTATTTGTTGTAGAATTTTAAATCGTATACGTAAGCGGCATTCGCATGGTAGTAGAACAGCCAGTCATCAACACCTAATAAAAAACGATTGTAAGAAACACGAATGTGATACAGGCTTCCTTCTCCGGTTTTTGCGATAAACCGCATACCTGTGCTGCTTAAAGGTCCGCTGATACTCAATGATTGTTCGTTAAAGAAAGGTTTTAGGTGCTCTGGAATTGTTTTAAACGTTGTTTCCTGTGCGTTGCTCAAGTTAAAGCACGCTGTCGTATACAAAAGAATGGCAAAAACGATTTTCATAAAAGTTATTCTGCTAGTTCAGCGAGTTCGAGCCAGCGCATCGACTTTTCATCAATTTGCTCTATCAACTTGCCGATTTTTTCTGATGTTTCCGCCAAGTCTTCGTAACTCATTCCTCCGGAAGCTAACAATGCTTCTAATTTGTTTTTTTCACCCTCTAATTGAGCAATTTCCTTCTCAAGTTTTCCGAATTCTTTCTGTTCGGCATATGACATTTTTTTCTTCTTTGGGGCAGGAGTTGGTGATGCCGCTTTTGGAGATGTTTTCGGCTCGTAAGCATCTTGTTTTTGTGCACGTTCTTTTTCCTGAGCCATTTCGCGATATTCAGAATAGGTTCCGGCAAAATCTGAAATGATGCCTTCTCCTTCAAAAACAAAAAAGTGATCAACCAGTTGATCCATGAAATAACGGTCGTGTGATACCAAAATCAAACAGCCGGGAAAATCAGCCAAAAAAGATTCTAACTTATTCATGGTTTGTAAATCCAAATCGTTCGTAGGTTCATCCAGAATCAAGAAGTTTGGATTTTTGATGAGAACCAACATCAAACCTAATCTGCGTTTTTCACCACCGCTAAGTTTAGAAATATGCGTGTATTGGATGGATGGAGGAAATAAAAAATGCTCTAAAAACTTTGATGCAGAAATTCGATTTCCATCTGCCATTTCGATGTATTCGGCCACATCGCGAACTACATCGATAACACGTTTTTCGGGGTTAAAATCGAGCGCCTGTTGACGAAAATGCCCGTAAATAATTGTTTCACCGGTTTCTAAACTGCCTGAATCTGTTTGTATTTCACCTGTTATCAGTTTCAAAAAAGTACTTTTTCCGACACCGTTTTTCCCGATAATCCCGATTCGTTCGCCTTTAGAAAACGTGTATTCAAAATCGCGCAACATCACTTTATCGCCGAACGATTTATTCATGCCTTTAATCTCAAGAATCTTCTTTCCGATACGGCTCGTTTTTACTTCTAACTTGAGTTCCTGTTCAACTTTTTTAGTTCCGTATTTCTCTTGAGTGTCATAAAAGGCATCTACACGAGAGCGGGATTTGGTTGTACGAGCTTTTGGTGAACGGCGAATCCAGTCTATTTCACGTTTTAAAAACTGAATAGCTTTGCCTTGTTCAACTCCAAGTGCCTCTTCACGTTCAGCTTTTTTTTGAAGATAGAAACTGTAATTTCCGTTATGATGATACAATTTGCCGCCATCTAACTCCAAAATATGATTACAAACGGAATCCAAAAAATAACGGTCGTGAGTAACCATTAGCAGAGACATGGTGCTTCGTTGCAAGAATTTTTCGAGCCACTCAATCATATCCACATCGAGGTGGTTGGTCGGCTCATCGAGAATCAATAAATCGGGTTCGTCCAATAAGGTAAATGCCAAAGCAACACGTTTTCTTTCACCGCCGGAAAGGGTAGAAATGGATTGGTCTAAATCGTGAATATCCAGTTTTCCGAGAATTTGTTCCAAACGTTGCTCATAATTCCATCCGTCAACACGATCCATTTCTGCGGAAGCACGTTCAAATGCTTGATGTGTTTTCTCATTGTAATTGGCTGATTGCGCATCTAAGGCCTCATGATAAGCCTGAATAATGCGAACTGTCTCTGAACTTCTTTGGTTGATGAACTCTGAAATCGTTTTACCGGCGTCTAATTCAGGTTCCTGTTCCAGAAAACCGACACGAATTCCGTTTCTGAGCATGGCTTCGCCTTCGTCAGCTTGGTCTTTTCCGGCGAGTATCTTTAAAAGACTGGATTTCCCGGTTCCGTTTGGGGCAACTAAAGCCGTTTTATCACCTTTTTGTAAACCAAAACTCAATCCCTGAAACAGGATTTTTTCGCCAAAACGTTTACTTAAATTTTCGGTGGATAAATAGGTCATGTTAAATATTCAATTTGATTGAGCCGGTTGGCAAATGGAACTTTATTGCGTGGAAAGGTATGGTGTTTGGCTGAAATTTGTGTTTTGTTTTTTATGGATAGATTTCATCACTCTGAAAAATCGGATAATCACAAAAATTGTAGATTCGGTTACTGAATTGCAGCAATGTTGAACAGTTTTTCGTCTTAATTAAACAGAAACTCGAATTAATTAAGAAATATGAAAAGTATTCAAATGAGAAATGTACTTCTGCTTTTAGCGTTAATTATTGCTGCAATAAGTGCTTGCACAAAAGATAAAACCGTTCATTTAAACCCTGATTTACGTTATTTTCGATTTAGTAGTTGTTCCGTTGATACACACGGAAATTGGCAGGATACCAGTTTTGTTGCCGCTACTGCGAATCAGAATGTGATTCTAAAAATCACCCAACAATTAGCCAAACCTTATCAGGAACGAGATTTATTCCCATTAGGTAAACTAGCTGCCGGAAGCGGCGGATACAACACAAATGCAACTCATCACTTTAGCTGGCATTTTGTAGAAGATGATTGGGATATGGTTGAAATGGGAATCGAGATTTATGACGGATGCGCTTACTCTGATGCGGAACTTGCTAACTACCAAGGTACGATCGAACGCTATGGCGGTTGGGGAAATCGAGTTATAGAAGAATTACAATTGAATTAAAGTTGTTGATTAAATGCAGGTCAGTCCTGCATTTTTTTGTCTAAAAATTGTGCGTTTGCTCAAGTTTAAAAATTGTTGCACATCTGAATTCTGAGTAACATTCGACGCACGAATCTGCGTCTATGAAAGGCCTGCTCACCATACTATTTTTATCAATTTCAAACCTGTTTATGGTTTTGGCTTGGTATGGACATTTGCGTTTTAAAGATTTCGAGATAACTAAGAATTTAGGCTTATGGGCAATCATTCTTATTTCTTGGTCAGTGGCATTGTTGGAATACTTGTTTCAAGTTCCGGCTAATAAAATCGGATATATCGGCAATAACGGACCCTTTAATTTATTTCAGCTTCGAATTTTACAAGAAGTGATTTCTCTAACGGTTTTTACTTTAATCGCTGTATTCTTTTTCAAAACAGAAACATTGCGTTGGAACCATCTGGGAGCTTTTGTTTTGATGATTGGTGCCGTATATCTTATTTTCAAAAAATGATTTTAAGTGCTATTTTTAAGCATGAAATTCAACCTAAACCTCCTGCAAATAATTGAATAGTTACCCACGGTGAAGCAGGAATCCAATCAAGAAAAAAATAATTTTAATA
>SBGQ01000038.1 GCA_006226965.1 bacterium
ATGTCGGATGTCGGATGTCGGATGTCGGATGTCGGATGTCGGATGTCGGATGTCGGATGTCGGATGTCGGATGTCGGATGTCGGATGTCGGATGTTACAATGGTATCAAACAAAATTATTGTAAACATAGGATATTGAATAAAAAAAATGCCACGGTAGTATTCACTGTGGCATAATAATTTATCTCAACCCGCAAGGAATTCCTTTGGAAATTCGACTTACCGCATCGTGACTATGTAAGCTTTCCATGTGTACACATCGAACCACAAAGTCTTTTATGGCAGGATGCGGATTCAGTTTTTCATAAAACAAACGTGCGGCATCCTCTACAAATTTCTGATATGCGCCGTTTAGCTCAGCAAAGGCTTGTTCGTCTTCGCGTTTTACTAAAACCTGAGTTTCAGTCATCATTGCAAGGCGAGCTAATTCAACTAATTCCTCTATGAACAATGCCGATTTTAACTCAACCGTAATGTGTGCTTCACTGCGCTGTGAATGCGGAATAGCTGCAATATCTCTGGTTGCTCGTGCATGCTCTGCCAACTCAAAAGAACACGGACAAGCGGAAGAATATTCAAACGATAAGTGCATGAATTTTCTCACTTTATTTTGTGCATCCATATAGGCTTCGAGCGCTACGGAATAATATTGATAACCGGACAAACCTGAGCGAAGGCTGTCCAGAATCATCGGATAATTAAAATTTAATTTGAGGAAACTTTCTTTACTGCCTAAGTCTTTTTTATACATCTCGAGTACATAATCGAGCGTTTCGAGTGTAAAGACTTCATCTTTAAATTTGTAAAACGAGCGCATAATCCGGCTCATATTGATACCTTTTTTGTCGGCATCTAAACTGACATACCCATCGATTGAAACCTCTAATTCGCGTTTTTTTCCATCGCGGGTTTCAAACAATAAAGGCAATTTAAAATTCGATATCCCGACTTGTTGAATCGGCACAGCTGCTCCTTCAATTTCAGAAGAAGGTCCGTTTTGGATATCAGGTAAACTTTTAAGGTATTCTGGCGTGACGGTAAAGGTCGGGTCGTAATATCTCTTTAAAGTCTGTGTAGTTATCATGTTTTTCCTTTTTTGAAAACGAGTTTGATAAAAACCAAAGACGCAATCGTTCTTTTTCGTTGTTATTTAACAGGACAATATTCTGCGCTATTTCGTTCCGTTTCGAATAATTTTACTGAATATAATCTTGCAAAAGGTTTGCAAAGAGCATTAACCTCCTGCTCCAACTCATTATAGAAAGCAATTACCAAATTTTCTGTCGACGGAATGACATTCGAGAGGAAATCAACATCGATATTCAGATTTCGGTGATCACATTTCTTAATGATTTTTTCTTCCACAAGGGATTTTAACTTCCCCAAATCAATTACATATCCGGTTTCAGGATTCGGCATTCCGGCAACAGTTACATACAATTCATAATTGTGTCCGTGCCAGTTATGGTGATTACAATCGCCAAATGTTACTTGATTCCATTCTTCCGTTTTCGCAGGATTGTGTAAACGATGAGCGGCGTTAAAATGCAGTTTGCGGGTTACGTAAACCAAATTTTGTATTCCTTTCTTAATTCCTCTCTGTAAACAAAACTAGGTTTGTCAGGGTTCCGAAAGGTACAAAATTTCTTGCGTAGCAAATGAAAGCCTGTGTCTATAAGATTTATAAACTGTTAATTACACTCGAATTGCGAACTACACTTCCGGGCGCATTAATTCAAATACATCACCCAATTTTCCCCAACTCATTCCCGCTAATCTTGAAATAGGGTTCAGCACTTTTGCTTTCACTTTAAAATCATCAAAAACGGCTTCATCAAAATGAGCGCGTACAACTTCCACAAAAAAAGCATCGGATGAACCTAAACCATCACCGATAGGAACGTGTTTGTAGAGTTTTCCTTCGAACTGAACCGGAGCTTCTTTAACTCGAAAGGGTTTTACAATATCGGATGGAATAGGTGTGAAACCGGAAATTTCAAATTCGTTTTTACCGTATTCATACAAACCGGATGTTACATTCGCTTTTTCGGCCATCTCTTCCGTAGTGATGTGAATAACACATTCTCCGTTTTGAAACATGTTTTTGGCCGTGTCTTTTAGTTCTTCGCCCTTTTTAAAATGAAGCGGGAAAAACACTAAAATCAATGGAGAATATGCAGCAACTGTAAAAAATGAATAGGGTGATAAGTTCGGTACACCTTCGTTTGATAGGGTTGAAACTAAAGCAATCGGTCTGGGAATTACGGAACCTGTAGCTAATTTATATCTATCCTGAGCTTGAATTTGATCCGGTGAAATTGAAATCATGGTTGGTTGTTTTTTAATCATTTTTTGATAAAATATGAGTCGGGAAGTAATACTTCCGTGACTTTGATTACGTTGAGATACTTTAATTCATCAATAATATAATTTAACATTAAACGAATGAAATTCATACTTACATTTTGGCTTGTTTTAGTTCCTGTTTTAGGTTTTGCCCAACTTCCCTACTACCCGCAGGCAGCAGAAAGCAATACTTCTACTTTTATTGGATTTGACATTTTTAGCTTTGGGCTCCCATTTTCTGTAGTTCTTATCGCAGATATGAATGAGAAACATTCTATAAGAGTGGGCGCAAGTCCGTTTTTCCCTGATGAAGACCTGTATTCCAGTGATAACCAGTTCAGCACAACAGACATCACGTTTTATTTATCTTACGCACGTTTAATAAAAAACTCAGTCGGGTACGTAGAATTAGGGGGAGCAGTTTTGGCAGGCCCGTCATCAACACAGTCCAACTTCAAACAAATTGAAACTCCGGCTTTAGCACTTCTTATGGGAATTCGGACTGATGCAGGAAAGAAACTATCGTTTCATGTCAATTTCACACCCGTTTTTAATACAAAAAATGTGAACTTAACCGGTGGTTTTGGATTAGCTTATCGATTTTAAAAACTTAATGGTGTAAAGATTCAGGTGTAAAGTTCAACATTAGTTCGCTTTACACCTTTAATCCTTTATTACTCTATACCTTAATTACTCTACCCATGAATGCGGATACTTTGGATCGTCTAAATCCACCGCATATTTTGTTCTGAATAAAGGTTTGAACGTATCTATCATAACAGCCCACTCATTCGTTGCTTCTTTTCCGATACTTTTCTTTACCGTTCCGGGATGTGGCCCATGCGGGATTCCTCCGGGATGATGAGTAATACTTGCATAATGCACGCCTTTTCTACTCATGAAATCACCTTCAACGTAATATAAAACTTCGTCTGAATCTACGTTTGAATGTGCATACGGTGCGGGAATCGCTAAAGGATGATAATCGTATTTGCGAGGCACAAAACTACATACTACATAATTGTGCGCATTAAATGTTTGATGTACAGGAGGCGGCTGATGAACTCGTCCGGTAATCGGTTCAAAATCTTTCATACTGAAAATCCAAGGATATAAATATCCGTCCCAACCAATTACGTTAAACGGATGGTGATTCATCCAATAATGATGCAAACGACCTAACTTTTTGATTCGGATTTCAAACTCGCCTTGTTCTTCGAAATAAAGCGGTTCAGTTGGAAGACGAAAATCACGCTCACAAAACGGTGAATTCTCCATAAACTGCCCCATATCTGAAAGGTACCGTTTCGGGAATTCAATCGGTCCGGTTGAGTCCCAAACTAATAATCTGTTTTTCTTGGTATGAAAAACGACCTGATATATCGTTGCTCGCGGAATATATACGTAATCAAACGGTTTAAATTCCAGCCTACCAAACATCGTTTGCACGTAACCTTCACCTTCATGGACAAAGAACATTTCGTCATGTTCGCCATTTTTGTAAAAGTAATTCATGTTTTCTGTCGGACGAGAAAGCATAATTTCAACATCATTGTTGAATAAGACCGTTTTTCTTGAAGTAATGGCATCGCCGCCTTCGTCAATGTCTTTTGTTACTAGATGATGATGACGTAACACATCATCAGAAACCGCAACCGGCTTAACGTCAGCACCTAACTCAACACGAAGTACCTGTGTAGGTTCGGTATGATGGTACATGATAGACGAGTTTCCGCTAAATCCTTCAGCCCCAAATAAATGTTCGGTGTATAACTCTCCATCCGGACGGCGGAATTGTGTATGTCGTTTTTGCGGGAATTTCCCAAGTTTGTGATAGTACATAGGAAAAGGTGTAAAGGTTTATAGGTGTAAAGGTTTATAGGTTTACTCAGATTTTCTAAGATTACTAACCATGGAATCAAGCATTCTTGCTACTTCATCAGCAGCCTCTTCCAGCTGATAGGCCTTTGTATAGCCTAAATCTTTTGAAAGTATTAAATAGTATCTCACCTCTTCTAACGAGCCTTGTGAGATATTATAAAAATGAAGTTTTTCTTTTAAAGAACGCTTTTTAAACCCTTCGGCTAAATTAGCCGGAACGGATACAATTGCTCTTCGAATCTGTGAAGTTAACCCATACTTTTCAACATCCGGGAAAGATTGTGTATCTCAGTAAATAGCTAAAACTAGTTGATGAGCTTTTTGCCAAACCAATAAATCCTTAAATGTTTTAATCATACTTATTGAATTGATGTAGAGGTTCATGGAATATACCTGAAACCTATAAACCTCTACACCTTTCAACCTTCTCAGTTACAGGTTTCCCCTGCGATCTTGTTCGCGTTCGATGGCTTCAAATAAGGCTTTGAAATTACCAACGCCAAAACCTCTGGCACCTTTTCTTTGAATGATTTCATAAAACAAAGTCGGGCGATCAGAAACCGGTTTTGTGAAAATTTGAAGTAAATATCCTTCATCATCACGATCTACCAAGATGCCGAGTTTTTGTAAATCAGCAATATTTTCGTCGATTTTTCCGACACGCGCTTCCAACTCGTCATAATAACTGGTTGGAACCGTTAAGAAATCCACGCCATTAGCTTGTAGCCTCGTTACCGTATCTACGATATCATCGGTGATTAATGCCAAGTGCTGCACACCCGGGCCACCATAAAAATCAAGATATTCCTCAATTTGAGATTTCTTTTTACCCTCTGCTGGCTCATTAATCGGGAATTTAATGCGCCCACGACCACCTGACATTACCTTACTCATTAAAGCCGAATATTCTGTGGCGATGTCGTTATCATCAAAATGGATATACTGTGAAAAACCAAGTACATCACGATAAAAATCAACCCAAGTCTCCATTTCGCCCCAACCAACATTGCCAACACAATGGTCAAGATATTCTAAACCAACCGTATGCTGAGATAATTCTTCTCTTTCATTGAATTTCGGCAAGAAAAAACCGCGGTATTGAGAACGGTCTATTAAGGAATGAATCGTATCTCCATACGTTTTGATAGCCGCACGAATAATCGTTCCGTTTTCATCTTTGAATACAGTTGGTTCTAAAACACCAACTGCTCCGCGTTTAATCGCTTCTGAATACGCTCGATTCACATCTTCAACTGAAAAGGCAATGTCTTTTACCCCATCGCCATGTACACGGCAATGTTCAGCAATAGCTGAATCAGGAATTAAAGACGATGTAAGCAATAAACGGATATTTCCTTGTTGAATAAGATAAGAGGCACGGTCGCGAACACCGGTTTCTAAGCCTGAATATCCCACAACATGAAAACCAAATACGGTTTTATAATAGTGAGCCGCTTGTTTGGCATTGTTTACATACAATTCAACATGGTCGATATCAACCAATCCTAAGTAGTCAACCTGTGACTCTTCGAGAACACGTAAGTCTTCTATTTTCATAGTTCTTTAGTAGTTTTTTGATTATTTGTTTTGATTTAAAAATCGTCGGCTTGTATCGGACTAAAGCCGTAAAACGTTCGGTAAAATCAGCACCAGGAATTTGCAGATGAGCACTGATTCACACCGAAATCAGCGATAAAATTCCAAATTAACTTTGCATGGCAGCCACTTGAGCACGCAATAAATTAAAAGAGCTCAGGGCTTTGGTATCAGAAAAACAAACAACAAAACAATCACTTGCAGTGCATGGCACACTGTTTTTCGAATTTTTAAACGTGATGGTTTTTTGAATCATTTAAAATCTGATTATCTCAATTTGCTTCGGGCAGAAATATAGATAAAAGAATTCAGAAAAGCGCTTTTTAGAAACTTAATTCTCGAAGTCTGACAGTTTAAATGTTACAGGAATTGTAAATCTAGATTTCACCAATTTTCCGTTAAGCATCCCCGGAAAAAATTTTGTTTTTGCTATAGCTTCAATTACCGCTTTCGACATGGCAACCGAAGGAGAACTTATAATTTTATAATCAGATGTACTTCCATTTTCATTAACGATAAAACTCACTTTTACCAAACCTTCTCTTTGGAGCTTTTTATCAGACTCCGGATAGTTCAAGTTCCTTAAAAATGCATTCTTTCCGCCAACAACCTTAGGCTCATCGCTTGAATTAATGACTAAACTATCTATCCCAAGCTCTTCTTTTATTTGAATTGATATAGTACTTACCCATTCCACTTCAATCTCCAGAATCTGCTTACTGAAGATTTCTTCTGCCTTTTCATTTTGCGTAGTTCGCGGTGATGTCCACATTTTTATGACCGCTCCTTCCGAAACTACATTCAATACCTCTTTTAACCCGACTAATAATTTCCCAAAACGAGATTTAGTTGGCTCATTATATTGATGTGTGTTTTCGAGTTCATTTCCATTTAGATCTCGAATAATCAGATGATATACAATCGTATCATTTTCAAAAATTGGCCTGCCATTTCCATTCCTCAATACTAAATAAGGATATTGAGATTGACTAAAACGAATATCCGGGTTATTCAATACTTTCGAATACTCACGATTTTCCTCTTTTTGATTTTCGGTTAATTGAGCAAAAGTATGATTAACACCAAGCCCTAAAAATAAAAGCATAGTTAAAAAAACACGTCTCATCTTCGATATCAAGAATTTAAGATTAAATTTTCGTCTTAGTTTGATTTTAACCTAAAATAGGAACAGAAGTTAATACTCAACAAATTATTTCATTTCAGACACGCCAACCTTTTTTATTAAAGCAGTTCAATTTTCAGTAAATTTGCACTCAGGTTGATGTCTTAACCGAATGTATTTTCGGATGCGAATTTCATCAACCAAACGATTTTCTTTTTTGTCCGACCGGGCAATTCAACATTATAATCCAAACGCAAATCCAATAAATCCTATGAAAATTACAGTTGTTGGTGCAGGTGGTAACGTAGGCTCAACCGTTGCTCTCACGATTGCACAACGCGATTTCGCCAAAGAAGTAGTATTAGTTGACTTAGAGCGTAAAGACGGCGAAAAAACCTTCTATCCTTCAAAAGGACGTGCTTTAGACCAATGGCAAACCTCTCCAATTTTTGGTTTCGACACTCGCTTAAAAGGTGTTACAAGCTATGAAGAAACTGCAGGTTCTGATATCTGCGTTATTACGGCTGGCTTACCACGTCGTCCGGGCATGAGCCGCGATGACTTATTAAGTGTGAATGCAAAAATCGTTGAAAGCGTTACAAAAAGCTTAATCCAGTTCTCACCAGATACCATTATCATTGTAGTTTCTAACCCATTAGATGTTATGACTTATGTAGCTTATGCTGCTTCAGGTCTTCCATCAAACAAAGTTATGGGTATGGCCGGTGTTCTTGACACAGCTCGTTACCGTGCTTTCTTGGCTGAAGCTTTGGACATTTCTCCGAAAGATATTCAGGCATTATTAATGGGCGGACACGGCGACTCTATGGTTCCGCTTCCACGTTATACCACTGTTGGCGGTATTCCTGTAACTCAGTTGATCGACGAAGCTACATTAAATGCTATTGTAGAACGCACCAAAACCGGTGGCGGTGAATTAGTTGGTTTAATGGGAACTTCTGCTTGGTATGCTCCGGGCGCTGCTGCTGCACAAATGGTTGAAGCTATTGCTTTAGACCAAAACCGCATTTTCCCGGTTTGTGCGAACCTTGAAGGTCAGTACGGTTACAACGATATCTTCTTAGGTGTTCCTGTTAAATTGGGCAAAGGTGGTATCAAACAAATTATTGAAGTGGATCTTGATGCAGAAGAAAAAGCACAATTAGATGTTTCTGCAGGACACGTAAAAGAAATCATGGAAGCTTATAACCGCGTTGCCGGTAAATAAGATTTCGATTTGTTTTTTTGAAAAGGCTGATTGGTGCAAACCGATCAGCCTTTTTTTTTGATATTTGCGCCTTCATATATAGGCAAGTCTTTGAGTTTTATACCGACATTCTCGAGTAAATGTGAGTGAGGTGTAACAAATAACAACTTGGCAGTTTCACCTTAATGACCTATTTAGGTATTCAGAATAATAAATGATTAGAACATAAGCTATATATATTCGCGACCTCTTACAGATTCCTATCTAAGTCGACAATTTAAGTACAACGAAATGTGCGAAGTACCATGAATTAAAATGACACAAATGGTGACGCCGTTTAGCTTAAATACCTAAATTCTTGCTTGATAGGTATATAACTCGTAATACCTTCCTTGTTTTGCAATCAAATCATCATGGTTTCCGCGTTCTACAATCTCACCCTGTTCGATTACTAATATTTGATCGGCTTTGCGAATTGTGCTGAGTCGGTGAGCAATTACAAACGTAGTTCTGCCTTTCATCAACTCATTCAAACTTTTCTGAATAAACGTTTCGCTTTCAGTATCAAGATTGGACGTTGCTTCATCCAAAATCAACACTTGAGGATTGGCTAAAATAGCACGTGCGATGGCAATACGTTGGCGCTGTCCGCCTGAAAGCTTAACCCCGCGCTCACCGATTACCGTATCCAAACCCTCTTCAAAACGGTCGGTGAATTCATGTACATAAGCTGCTTTTACCGCTTGTTGTAATTCATCTTCGCTTGCGTTAGGTCTTGGGAATAAAATATTCTCACGAATGGTTCCCTCAAACAAGAAATCGTCTTGTAAAACAACTCCCAAATGCGATCGGTAACTTTCCAACTTGATGTAACGCAGGTCTTTACCATCAACCAATACTTTTCCGGAAGTTGGATTTAAAAAGGATGCCGCCAAGCCTGCTATTGTAGTTTTACCGGAACCTGATGTTCCGACTAATGCCGTTACACTTCCTTTCGGTGCTTCAAAACTGATTCCGTGTAGCACCTCTTTGGAAGATTCATAGGCAAAATGCACATCCTGAAACGAAATATCGCCGTTGAGTTCTGCCACTTCGTTTGTACGTTCTTCGGAATCTTCCGGATCCTTATTCAAGATTTCCTGGGTTCTATCTAAGCCGGCAAACGCTTCGGTTAATTGACTCCCGATATTACTCATTTGCACAATCGGAGCTATCATAAAACCGAGATACAAGGTAAATGAAAGAAAATCACCAAATGTCAAATGCCCTTCCATGATGTTGTACCCACCGATTCCCATGATACCAACAGTTGCCAAACCCAACAAAAACGTAGCCATTGATGTCACAAATGCCGTTGATGTAAGACTTTGCTTTACGTTATCGAACAATCGCATGGCTCCTTCGTGAAACGTATGAACTTCTTGTTTTTCGGCGTTGAAGCCTTTTATAACTCGAATGCCGTTCAGAGATTCGGTTAAACGTCCGGTAACTTCGGCGTTTAGCTTCCCGCGAGTTCTGAAAATCGGGCGTATGTATGCAAATGCTTTCAAAGCGATAAAGGCAAATACTCCGACAGGAAGCAATACATATAAGGTCATGAGCGGACTAATATTTATCAGTAAAAACAGAGAAATGATGGCTGTCAAAATGCCACCAACGAGCTGAACCAAACCCGTACCGACTAAATTTCTGACACCTTCCACATCGCTCATAATTCGTGAAACTAAGGCGCCGGATTTTTGATTATCAAAATAACTGATGGGTAACGAGAGAATCTTTTCCTGAACCTGAACACGCAATTTGGCAATAAGCAATTGAGCTTCCACGCTTAGTAATCGGGTTAGAGCAAACGAGGTAATCGCTTGAACCACAAGGGAAATGAATACCACAAAAAGCAACCATTTCAGCATAGTAAAATCGTTGTTAGCAATTACATTATCGACCAGATATTTAGAGGCTCCCGGTAAAACAAGTGAAGCAAGACGAGATATTACGATGAGTATCAACCCAATAAAAACCATTCCTCTTCGAGGCCAAATTATGGTTTTAAAAGCGTGGTAGATGGATACTTTAGATACTTTGGGCTTAGTTTTAGGAGCTGCTTCAGTGGACATAGGTTCACAAGATTAGGTTGAATAATGCGGGCTAACTAACCAAAATCATTCCAAACACTTAGACCTGATAAATTGGCAGTAATACGGATGGCGGATGGCGGATGGCGGATGGCGGAGTGTAGAATTTTTGATAGTTGATTTCGGATTGAGTCAAAGAAAACACCTGCTAATAAGATTTTAAAAGAATCATCTATTCCGACTTGTTCACCCTTATGAAAACAAGAGTCTGATTAATCCGAAAAATCATTTTAGCAAAGCGTATTTCGAAAAAATAACAACACTCTAACATATATAACGCTTTAAGAATAAGTCTTTCATGTCTAAACTGACTTGACTTGGGATATATCGACACAAATTAAATGATTGCAACAAGTAGAATCTAAGTACAAATTATAATCAAACGTATTATCCCCAATCATAGAGATAATAAGTTCTTACGTTAGTCTTTTTTACATTTGAGCTTATGCAAAAATCTGCTCGACATTTTCTTTCTCCCGGAATCCGATACATGCTTTTTGCCGCATTCATGTTCTCCATCATGAATGTAGCCGTTAAAAAAGTATCACATATCCCTTCAGTTGAAGTCGTCTTTTTTCGAGCGGCAATATCGCTTATCATGAGCTGGTTGTATTTAAAACGCAATTCCATTCCTGTTTTTGGAACTAATCATAAAGTATTATTCTTGCGAGGACTTTACGGAACCATAGCGCTCATTATGGTTTTTGCCACCTATCAAAACATGCCATTGGCAAGCGCAGTTGTCTTGCATTATCTATCTCTGATTTTCACTGCCATTTTAGCTTCTATTTTACTTAAAGAGCGTTTATTTAAAATCCAGTATCTCTTTTTTGCTTTGAGTTTTGTCGGGATTTACATGATTAAAGGGTTTGATTCCCGAATTGAAACCCTGTATTTCGTATTAGGACTTATGGGAGCTTTTTTTGGAGGGCTAGCTTACACTTCCATCCGAAAACTCAAAGATTCAGAACACCCGCTAGTTATTGTATTCTATTTTCCTTTAGTGGCTTTACCTGTTGCCGGAATCGGCTCATTTTTTGTCTGGGTAACACCGCATGGAGCAGATTGGTTATGGTTATTAGCAGTTGGTGTATTCACTCAAATAGCACAAGTGTACTTGACTAAAGCTTACCAGGTTGAAGCCGCAGCTAATGTGGCCAGTGCAAATTACATCGGCATTTTTTATGCGTTAGGATTCGGTTATTTCATTTTTGGAGAAACGTATCAAACGAACGTAATCCTTGGTATGGCACTCGTTTTAGTTGGCGTAATTTTGAACATTACTTTTAAACGAATAAAATGGATTCCAAAGGTTTGATGAATCCTCTTTTTTGATTAGCTTGAGCGCTTCATTAATTAATTTACGATATGAAGCTTTATTTCTGCTTGTTTATTTGGGTTTACAGAATCAGGAAAACCTATTATCGGAAACAATAGACAACTGTTTTACTTAGATAACAGCTCATTTTTTGAAATCAAAACTGACATCAAAGAGGAAGAAAACTATTTGTTTGTTTCCAATTGGGGCAAAAATCTCATTATCGCACTCGATTCGCGATTTACAATGATTGAGGTAAACTGATGAAAAACAAATATATACTCAACGCACTAATACTTCTAACTTTTTTCAACATTGCACAGGCACAAGTTCGTGTAGTTGCTCCGTCGCAGAATCAATCTAGACCGCAACCTAGTCCAAATAGACCAACAGGAGCTATTTTTAATGATACACTTTGGTTTGTGAATACTATCGGACCTCAGTTTATAAGCTTAACCGGTAATCAGCCAACAGTACCTGAATCAATCCATCACAAAGAGCTCGATTCAGTAATCGTGATTAATCGTTCTGAAAATTTATTATGGGCATTATCAAAAACTAAAATTGTAACCTATAACGGCAAGGAATTCAAGAAGTACCCATTTGCAGCTGATAGTTTAGTCGGTTATAGATGGTTTTATCCTATTTCTGATGACTCACTCACGATTTCACTCGTTTTCTATGCAGGATATTCCGGAAGTGTTCGAGGGGGTATACAAAAAGAATTCGTTTGGGTAAATGGCCAACTTTTTGATACCTATTTAAGGCCAAAACCGAAAGCAATTATAAGTTCAGATAAAAAAAAATACACCTACGAACCCTACAAAGTTATTATTACAGATTCTAACAACGTTCGTACTGTTATAAGTCCCAAAAATCAGGCACAAAGAATTGAAGGAGCTTGGCTACTTCCAAACAATAAACTGGTGTTTTATCAACCAAAGCAGGGATTCAGTATTCTGGGAGACTCCATAGAAACTCAAATACCGTTTAGCTTTAAAAACTCGCGCTACTTTCTACCTTCAGCCTTAGCCGTCTATTCTATCAACAACTTACTCATCACTCACACTATCGATGAAATAGCTATATACGATGGAAATAGTTGGTTTTATGAAACGATTCCCATACTTGTAGGTGCTTATTTTCAACATAAAGATAAAATCCTGTTCTTATCAGACGATGAACTAATTTTTCGCAGCTTTTCTAATAAATAGAATAGGTTTTCGGCCATGCCCCGACGCTTCGCTTTGGGTCGGGCTTTCCGCTGTATCTTTTTTTCGGATTAGAGTCCGAGAATTAAAACCGCATATATCCGAAAAAAAGGATGCCGCTTCAATCCCTCATGGTAAAAAGTATTCACAGGACATTTTAGTACTCACAGTCCTTTCGAGCTTTGTTGCTTGTGCCGTCATTGCAGTGCAAGTCGTTATCTTGGCCTCTCCTGAAAACGTTGTTTAGAACTCCCAATCCATTTTGCACAAACAAAAATGGCGACCGTAGTCGCCATTTTACTTAAACCTTAAGACTTAAGACTTAAGACTTAAAACGTAAACTTTTTTATACGTTAATCTTCTTCTTGCAAAGCCTGAACAACAGCATGAGTAAATGTTGAAGTTGTTCCTTTTCCGCCAATATCATGTGTACAAGAATCTTTGTGATTAGCCAACACTTCCAACACCGCATCGTGAATTCGTTTTGCCGCTTCATTTTCGCCGATGTGGTCTAACATCAACAAAGCAGAAAATAAAAGGGCAATCGGGTTGGCTAAGTTTTTACCGGCAATATCAGGGGCTGAGCCGTGAACCGCTTCAAAAATAGCACAATCATCGCCTAAGTTTGCAGCTCCGGTAACGCCGAGTCCGCCGACTAATCCACTCGCCAAATCCGATAAAATATCACCGAATAAGTTAGTGGTCACTACTACATCGAAACGATTTGGACGCATCACCATTTGCATAGCCATATTGTCCACAATTAAATCTTCACACTGTATATCCGGATAACGTTCAGCTACTTCACGACCCACTTTTAAGAACAAACCGGATGTGAATTTCAAAATATTTGCTTTGTGTACAAGCGATACTTTCTTACGTCCCATTTTGCGAGCATACTCAAACGCAGCCGTTACGATTTTCTCTGATGCTGCACGAGTTACATACGCAATACTTTCTGCTTCATGTTGAGTTGCCTCATCTAACCAACGCTCATTTCCGATATATAAACCTTGGGTATTTTCGCGAAAAAGTACTAAATCCACATCGTTAAAAGGGCTCGGTACATTTGGCAAGGTAAAAGCCGGACGCAAATTTGCGTATAAATTGTATTTCTTTCTGAGCGCCACATTTACCGAACGAAAACCGGAACCCACAGGAGTGGTTAATGGGCCTTTTAATGCAATTCTATGCTCATCAATTAATTTTTCGGTTTCGGATGGAAGCGGATCACCCAACTCTTCAAATGCGCCTAAACCCGCTTTTGCAGGAATCCAGTTAATATCAACTCCGGCAGCTTTTATGATTGTGGTTACAGCATGGGTAATTTCCGGCCCGATACCGTCACCCGGAATAAGAACAATAGTATGCATGATTATAAAATCGCTTTTTTGGTGAATTTTTCTTGATTAAACGTGCACAAAGATACGAATCTAATCGGGAGTGTTTTTGTGAAATTATGTTTAAGCATTCTTAGCTAAGGCTTAGTTAAAACAATAAGAGCTATTTTTGCATTGAAATGAATATCGATTACGAAAACTAGGATCTGTTTTGAGTACTGAACTTAAATGTGAAAAAACTATATCAATCAATAAAAAGAAAAGGCCGGCACCTTTTCGGATGGCCGACCTTCTGATACTGAACCTTTTTGAATTATTTAATTACCCAAGTTTCATCACCGGTTAATAAATCATCCAAGGTTTTTGATTTTTTACTTACGGCGTGTGCAACTTGTGCATTAACGCCGTCCTCATAACAAGGTCTATCCACACAATAAAGCACACCAAATGCACGCGGAAAATGTACATGTTCACTCGGACGATCGAAGAATCGCGCAAGTATCGTTGCTTTTGTAAGGTCTTTTTCGTCGTGAATCCATAAATCATCTAAAGAAACTCCGCCTTCTCCAAGGTCAACGATTTCTGGTTTTAAACCGTTTAATCGAATTCCTTTAGAATCATTTTCGCCGAAAACGAGCGGTTTTCCGTGTTCAACATACAGTGCTTCACGCGGACGTGTTGCCTTATCTGTATAGGCTTCGAAAACACCATCATTGAATACCACACAGTTTTGGTAAATCTCTACTAAACTGGTTCCTTTATGCTGATTTGCACGTAAAATAATGCTGTTCAAGTGTTTAGGATCACGATCCATCGCTCTCGAAACAAAGGTTGCATCAGCACCTAAAGCAACGGCTAAAGGATTAAATGGGTGGTCAACCGAACCCATCGGCGTAGATTTACTCACGAATCCTTCTTTGGTTGTCGGGGAATACTGCCCTTTTGTTAGTCCATAAATCTCGTTGTTAAACAACAATATGTTTAAATCGAGATTACGGCGCATAACGTGAATAAAATGGTTCCCGCCAATACTGAGCGAGTCACCGTCTCCGGTAATTACCCAAACGTTTAATTCCGGTCTGGTAACTTTTAAACCGGATGCAATGGCCGGTGCGCGTCCGTGGATGGAGTGCATACCGAAGGTATCCATGTAATATGGAAAACGAGAACTACAACCAATACCTGAAATAAATGCAATTTGCTCGCGTGGAATTCCTAATTCCGGCATGGCGTTTTGTACTTGTTTGAGAATGGTGTAATCACCACAACCCGGACACCAGCGAACGTCCTGATCACTTGCAAAATCTTTTGATTTGTATTCAGGAACCTCACGGTCGAGCGTTAAAACTTCATTAAATCTAGCTTGTGCCATGATGTCTCCTATTTATTTAACAATTCATAGATTTTTTGTTTCACTTCACTTACCGTAAAAGGCATGCCCTTTATTTTGTTGAAGCCTTCCGCAGGAATCAAGAATTGATCCCGAATCATTTTAACTAATTGCCCATTATTCAACTCTGGAATAACCACCTTATCGAAACCTTTAAGGATGTATTCTAAGTTTTTAGGAAACGGACTTAAATAGCGTAAATGAGCGTGAGAAACATCATACCCTTCTAATCTGGCTTCGTGTACGGCAGTTTTAACAGAGCCGTATGTTGAACCCCAAGTGAGGAATAACAATTTACCGTGGTCTTTTCCATTGTCGATGTCTTGCATCGGAATATAATCAGCCACTCTATCACGTTTTTCGGCACGTAATTTCACCATGAATTCATGGTTTGCAGGATCGTAAGAAATATTTCCTGTTTCGTTTTGTTTTTCGATACCACCGATGCGATGTTCGAGACCTTTTGTTCCCGGAATAGCCCAAGGACGAGCTAATTTTGCATCACGGCGATAGGGCTTAAACGGTTCAGCATCTTCTTCACGAGACGGTTCATATTTTGCGGTAATGGATTGAAGATCAGCTTCTTTGGGGAATAACCATGGCTCTGAGCCATTTCCTAAATATCCATCAGATAAAAACATAACCGGAATCATGTGTTCCAATGCAATTCGGCAAGCTTCGTAAGCTGTATCGAAACAGTCAGCCGGAGATTTTGCAGCTACAACTACCATCGGAGCTTCGCCGTTTCTTCCGTAAACCGCTTGCATTAAATCAGACTGTTCCGTTTTTGTAGGCAAACCGGTTGAAGGTCCGCCACGTTGAACGTTAACGACAACAAGAGGCAATTCCAGCATAATAGCTAAACCGATTGCTTCACCCTTTAAAGCAATTCCGGGACCTGATGATCCTGTAACGGCTAAAGAACCGCCAAATGCCGCACCAATGGTTGTTGCGATGGCAGCAATTTCGTCTTCTGCTTGGAAGGTGCGCACGTTAAACTGTTTATGTTTAGCCAAACCGTGTAAAATATCAGATGCCGGTGTAATAGGATAAGAACCGTAAAACAATGGAATACCTGACTTTTCAGCCGCCGCAACTAAACCTAAAACAGTTGCTTCATTTCCGGTAATATTTCGATACGTACCGGCTTCTATTGATGCTTGTTTAACTTCGAATCGTGAAGTAAAAATTTCTGTCGCTTCACCGAAGGTATAACCATCATTTAAAACTTTAATATTCGCCGCCGCAATTTCGGGAGCCTTTTTGCCAAACTTCTTCTCGATAAACTGAACGGATGGTTCTAATGGTCGGCTGTACAACCAATACAGAACACCCAACACGAACATATTTTTTGCACGGTCAATGTCTTTCGGCGTTAAACCTGATTCTTTTAATGACTCAGAAGTAAGCTTGGACACATCGAATTTTATTACTTGATGTCCCGCCAAGCTGTTATCCTCTAAAGGATTTACATCATACTTAGCTAAAGAAAGATTCTTCTTATCAAAACCGGCTGTATTGGCAATAATTAAACCGCCATTCTTCAAATTCGTCAAGTTAGCTTTTAAAGCAGCGGCATTCATTGCTACTAAAACGTCTGCTTCATCACCCGGTGTAAAAATAGGATTTGAACCGAAGTGAATTTGAAAAGCTGATACTCCGGCAACAGTTCCGGCGGGGGCGCGAATTTCAGCCGGGAAATCTGGGAAGGTACTCAGGTCGTTGCCCATTAATGCAGTGGTGTTCGTGAATTGTGATCCGGTGAGCTGCATCCCATCTCCGGAATCTCCCGCGAAGCGAATGGTTACCTCGCTCATGGGTTGACTTTGAAGTCGCATGACTATTTATCTTTTCAGGTTCATAAGATAGTTATAAGTGCAATTTAGATGCTTCTATAGCCAATTTCTATGGATTTAGTATCTTCAGCGCTTAATGTCTCATTTATAAGGAAGTTTCAACTTAATTCAAAGCATATGATTCAATTAAAAACGCTTTCAGCAATTATTTTTTTACTGTTTTTGGCTTATACAAACGGAGTTTCTCAAACCACTGATGATATTCTTTCTAAAGCCATTGAACTGCGCGCCTCTTTTAAGGAGCAAGAAGCTCTGGACTTGTTTGACCAAGTGCTAGCTGCCGATCCAAACAATTTCGAAGCAACCTGGAGCAAAAGTATTTTATTGGCTCGCTTAGGGTATCGCATGGACAATAAAGACAAACAGGCTGAATACTATCGCAATGCAAAAACCTTCGCTGAAAAAGCACTCGCGCTCGATAGCTTAAATCTGAATTCTAATTTTGCGATGGCTGTGGCTATGGGGAGAATGGCCCTTATTTCGGGTGCAAAAGAGCGAGTTGCTGCATCAAAAGACATTAAATTTTATGGTGATAGAGCCTTAGCTGCTGATTCGAACCATGCAGGTGCTTGGCACGTTTTAGGCAGATGGCATCATAAAGTGGCGAATTTAAATTTTGCTGAACGTACAGCCGCAAATCTACTTTTTGGTGGAGCACCTAAAGGGGCTTCCAACGACATGGCGATTTATTGTATGAAAAAGGCGATTTCACTCGAACCAAATTTGATTTTATATCAACGTGATTATGCGAACATCTTGGAAGATTTGGACATGGAGAAAGAAGCCTTAAAAGTTGCTCAGCACGTTCAAACAATGCCGGACAGAACGCTTGATGACCCAAAATTCAAGAAAGAAATGCAAAAACTGATTAAAGACTTAGATTGATAAGTTAGTTTTTTGTTTTAGGGAAGGTTGAAAATCAATCTTCCCTTTTTTGTTTTATTGATGTGATGTTAAAACCGACTTGTGGACTTTATTTTTTGAAATCTGCGATTGGCATTCAGTTGACAGCTCCTAAACCCTCATTTGTTCGCGTTCTCGATATTCTTTCATTCCCAAACATAAAAAGGCTTTTTCGTTTTACTCGTCATTTCACTTCGTAGTACTTCGTAGCACCTGCGGTGAACTTGCTACCTTTTAGTGGACAGTTATTCATGCGAATACTCATTACATTGAACTTATGACAACGTATAATCAAGCATTTAAACAAATGGCT
>SBGQ01000131.1 GCA_006226965.1 bacterium
CACATTATAATGTGATGCCAATTCGATTGATTTCATTCTCTATTTAACGTTTTTTTATCGAAATTCATCTGTAAAAGATGAAGAATGATTCATATCTTCCGTCGCAAATTTCCAAACCATACTAAATACTTTACGGCCTTGACACCAACAATGTATTACGACGTCCCGGAATTACTCCAAGCAGCAATCGATAACGATTTTGATGCTTTAAAACGTGCGCATTCTCGCGGCGGGGACATTAATGAAACTACCAAAAGCGGTACTTCTGCATTAATTTATGCTTCTCAAAACAACCACCTCGAAATGGTAAAGTACCTTGTCGAAAATGGTGCTGATGTAAATGCCAGAAATAAAATTGGTGGTACTGCACTTAACAGAGCGGCACAATCAGGAAATATTCCTTTAATGAAATATTTGATTGAAAGCGGAGCCGAAGTTGGTCCATTAGCCATTGTAGGTGCAGCACGTGAAGGTCATTTAAAAGCCGTTCGTTTCCTTGCTGAACAAGGTGCAGAAATAAATTCTGTTAACAACTGGGGACAAACTCCTTTAATGCTAGCTGCTAAAGAAGGTCATATCCCTGTAGTTCGCTATTTAATTGCAAATGGCGCTGAAATTAAAGTGACTGACAAAAACGGCGACACAGCTTTAGGCATTGCTAATGACAATGAGCAACCAGAGGTTGCGATGTTACTCCGCCGTGCCGGTGCAACTGATGCAAAACCAAAGAAAAAGAAAGTTGAACCTCCTGTTTCTGAAGACGACGACGACGATGCGGCAGTACCTGAAGTTGAAGAAGTAGAAGTTGACGAAGAAGTTGATATCCCATCTGATGATGATGAGCCGATGGATAACGACGAACCGGAAGACGATGACGACGATGAAGATTAATTTCTAAATAAAAAAGGCTGCACATGCAGCCTTTTTTATTTTCATCAACTTATGTTTGAAGTATTCTTTACACGTTGAAGCGAAAATGCATGATATCGCCGTCTTCCACAACGTATTCTTTTCCTTCTGAACGCATTTTTCCGGCTTCTTTCGCCGCTGCTTCGGTTTTGTAATGCACATAATCGCTGAACTTGATGGTTTCAGCACGGATAAAACCTCTCTCAAAATCGGAGTGAATAACCCCGGCAGCACCCGGAGCTTTTGTGCCGACTTTAATAGTCCAAGCACGCACTTCTTTCTCGCCGGCTGTGAAATATGTAATTAAACCTAATTTGGCATAAGCCGCACGAATTAGACGATTTAAACCCGGTTGTTCAATACCCAAATCACGTAAAAACTCTTTCTTTTCTTCCGGTTCAAGCTCAGCCAATTCAGCTTCAATTTTGGCACAAACCACAATTACTTCACTTCCTTCTGTTGCCGCAAATTCTCGAACTTTAGCTACGTAAGGATTACCCTCGGCATCAGGTAAATCTGATTCATCCACATTACACACATACAAAGACGGTTTATCAGTTAACAAGAAAAAACTTTTTATTATTTCTTTATCTGATTCAGTTGCTTCGAATGATGCTGCCGGATTTCCGTCTTCCAAATGAATGCGTAAACGCTCAGCCATTTCCAAGGCATCTTTAGTTGCCTTATCCCCTGATTTTGCGTCTTTCTTTAAGCGATCAATACGTTTTTCGATGGAATCTAAATCCTTAAGAATCAATTCATCACGAATAATATTGATATCACGAATGGGGTCAACATCGCCTTCAACGTGGAGAATATCATCATCATCAAAACAACGAACAACATTAATAATGGCATCTACTTCACGAATATGAGATAAGAAGGCGTTTCCTTTCCCTTTTCCTTCTGCTGCACCCTTTACAAGTCCGGCTATATCCACAAACTCAATAATTGCAGGGATAGATTTACGCGGATGTACTAATGCAATTAATTGATCCATTCGTTCATCAGGAACCGAAACGATTCCCACGTTCGGGTCGATTGTACAAAACGGGAAATTGGCAGCTTCTGCTTTTGCACTGCTCAAGGCGTTAAATAAAGTCGATTTACCAACATTCGGTAAACCTACAATGCCACATTGTAAACTCATGATTTTGTATTAATAAGGTTTTGGTTCATCTAAACAGTTTTGTTGAACAAATGTCATCTCAGGCAATATAACCGCCGTTAATTTACCCAAACCGGGTAAGTTTTTATATACACACCCGGTATCAATACCAAGCATAGTAGATGTCTGAATGGGGTTTGGTTTAGGTGTATGTCCGAATACAACCGTTTTTTCCCAGACATTTTGTTCTTTTAAGTGACGGCGCTCCCACATAAAATCTTCATGGTAAGCTTCGTCAGCAATATTTTCTTCAACAGATAAATCCGGGTCTATGCCGGCATGTACAAACAGAAATGAATCCGCCTCATAAAACAACTTCGTATTTCTGAAAAAGTGCGTATGCTGATATGGCAACTCAAATCGCTTTGCATCATTTAAATAGGATTGAACGGTCATTTTTCCGCCATTTGCAATCCAGTTTGCGTTCGGTTCCCCATTTTGCACATCGAGCAGCATTTGTTCGTGGTTACCGCGTAAGAAAACGCATTTATGGGTTGCTGCAAATGCGATTAAGGTTGATACTGCATCTTTTGAATTTGGTCCACGGTCAATATAATCTCCTAAGAAAACAAAAGTTCTGTCTTCAAAAGGCTTTAATTGAGTAAGTAAAGCCTGTAGAGTTAAAGAACAACCGTGTATATCGCCAATGGCAATAAAACCTGAACTCATTAGATTTTTGATTCGATTAACCCGCGTCCGGTTTTCTTAATTTTATTTTCTTGTTTCAATTCGTTTAAAACCGAGTCTAAAATACCGTTTACGAATTTGCCTGATTTATAAGTGGAATACTTTTTGGCAACTTCAATGTATTCGTTGATGGTTACTTTGGTCGGGATATCATCAAAAAATAAAAACTCGGAAATTCCCATATGCAGAGCGATTCTATCAATCGAAGCTAAACGCTCTAATTCCCAGTTTTTCAGGTATTTCTCGATTAAAGTATTGGCTTCGTCTTTTAATTTCAGGGTTTTTAAATAGAGCTTTTCAGCGAAGTCCAATGTAGATTTTTCGGTGTTTTGAAATTGGGGGCGTAATACTTTTGTAAGTATTTCATCAGCAGATTCGCCGCTAAACTCCGTAGCGTAAAGTGATTTTAAAACGGCTTCCCTAATTTCTCGTCTGTTTTGCATGGATTTTATTACGTTGATTGAGCCGCCAAATATACGGAATCCCTCTCAGTTACTTTTCATTTTGATTGCTTTGTGCGGTTTATTTCTTGTATTTTTGCTCCTCGTTTCGGAACTATAGCTCAGTTGGTTAGAGCGCTACATTGACATTGTAGAGGTCTGCAGTTCGAATCTGCATAGTTCCACTCATTAAAAGCAAAAAGCCCTGTTAGTTAATTTCTCGCAGGGCTTTTTGCTTTTAGACACATATTAGTGTTCATCACTTAAAAATTTCTGAACACGGGAGGATGAAAGCTGAGCCCGTATTTTTTCAGTTCAACTACTCGCTCTTCCATCACTGATACGCTTTTATCATTTAATTCAACCAACAAAATTGGGTGAATGTCCTGAACAGCAAGCTGCTTAAACTTTCTCAACGCCTGTTCATAAGCATAAATACCTTCTTCGGCATCAAGAAAAACAGAAGCATCCATTTGTAAGCCTCGCAAATTGTAATTCCGATAAAATTGAGTCTGTGCATCTGCCTTTGAGGCTGAGTTTACATCTATCCATGTTGTAATCGAACGCGAAATAGATTGAAACTGAGGAAGTTTATCTTTCAACCAAACCGTTGATTTTATGACATCTTCCCGATTCGATTCGTTAACCCAAACGTATATTGGTTTTATTATTTCTGATGTCGATTTATACCATTTTTGAGCAATTTCCGGCTCTAAGGTTCTGAAAACAAGCGGCGTAAATTCCCCAATATCTCGTACACGTTCCACTAAAGCTGCTGACGGTGAATGATCGGTTACAAAAACCAATGATGACGAAAAATCTGTTGTTTTAAACGTAGTATCTGTAACCAGTTGAATACTTCTAATCACTGTGCCATCCACATAGACAAAAATGTTCAAATCTCTTTCGGGAAGTTTTAATTTTGCCGGAGTTGAAATCCCTAATTCGTTCAACTTATAGTGAATATCGGTGTGAATTTGTGTTTTGGAAAGTTTTCCGGGAATCCGAACTTCGTAATTCACCCGTTTAAAATCGCCGGTTTTAACCGTTTTTGACTTAATTTGTTTGTTTTTGATGGAATAGCTGCTTAATTCATTTACAATTAAGGAATCAATAACAGCTAAATCTTCCAACGTTACATCTTCGTGTGTTTTTGTGTTGATGAGTAAATAAATCATCAACAAACAGGAAATCAATAATCCGGCAGCAATAGCAATCTTTTTTTGTTTTGGGCTCATGGCTGAAAAACACGAAATTTGGGACGTAAAATCAGCCCAAAAGTAGTAATGTATTTTACCTTATCAAAGTTACTTCCTGCTATAATCATGCCCTATACGCTTATTTTTATCGTTTTAGGATTGATTTTGTACTTACTGAAGCGAGGTGCATACAAAAAAGTACGTTTTGTTACCTGGTTCAGTTTAGTAAGCTTATACCTTTTAAGTCTTTCTTATTTTAGCGAACGCTCAAAACTGAGTGATTTAGCAGGTTGGGAAGGGTTTAAACCCGCAAACGACACCGTTGATGTTGCTATTGTTTTGGGCGGATTTATGGAATCCGATTCTATTTTTACGTATGGCGTTGGCGGTGCATTTGACAGACTTTTAGCCGGAATCAGAATGGTAAAACGCGGACAAGCAAAACACCTGCTTTTATCCGGCGGCTTATCGCCATTTGAAAATCCGCCTGCCGAAGCCCTTTTAATGAAAGCCTTTATTGATGAATTTCAACTTTTACCGGATTCGCTTATTCTGTTAGAAACCAATTCTTCAACCACTTTCGAAAATGCGGCTTATTCTGCGGAAATACTCGATTCCTTACACCTTTCCAAGACCGTTTTTCTGTGTACATCCGTTAACCACATGAATCGCTCAAAAGAACATTTTGAGAACAAAGGTTTTACCGTACTTCCCGTACCGGTCGATTTTCCTGTTCGCCATCGAAGCTTCGAGCGCTTTCCCTTTTATTTAATCCCCAATCCGCACAGTCTTATTTACTGGAGTAATACCTTCCGTGAGTGGATGGGTTATTGGTTTTACAGGATATTTACCTGATGCAAAAATTGGAAGTCATTACCGAATCTATCCGCAGACAGGCTTATTCTCTTGGATTTGAAGCCTGTGGCTTTTCGAAAGTTCGTCAATTAGATGAACAAGCCCGAAAATTGGAAGAATGGTTACATGCCGGAAAACACGGAACCATGAGTTGGATGGAGAATCATTTTGATAAACGCATTAATCCGGCAAAATTAGTCCCGGGTGCAAAAACAGTGGTAAGTGTTTTATGTCAGTATCGAAATGAACAATCGGAAAAAGCACACCTAACAGAAGGTGTTCCAAAGATTTCGAAATATGCTTTAGGCGATGACTATCACGACGTTTTAAAAGAAAAACTGTTCGAATTATTTGCTTTCACACGCGAACAAATCGGTGCGTTTGAAGGGCGTGTTTTTGTGGATTCTGCTCCGGTTTTAGATAAAGCTTGGGCAGTTGAATCAGGGCTTGGCTGGATCGGGAAAAACAGCAATATCTTGAATAAAAGCTTGGGAAGTTGGTTTTTTATTGGTGAGATGATTATTGATGCAGAACTTCAATACGACCACCCAACAACTAATCATTGCGGAACTTGCACTAAATGTATCGATTCCTGCCCGACGCAGGCTATTTATGAACCCATGAAAGTAGATGCCAACAAATGTATTTCGTATCTAACGATAGAATTACGAGAATCAATTCCAGCCGATTATCACACGCAAATGGGAAATTGGATGTACGGGTGTGATATTTGTCAGGATGTGTGCCCGTGGAACCGAAAAGCGGCTTATGGCAAAGAAACACAGCTTTTTCCAAGAGAAGCATTATTAAACCAAACGATGGATTTTTGGGAAGAACTTGATATACCACAGTTTCAGGAATTATTCAGAAAAAGCGCGGTTAAACGAACAAAATATTCCGGACTTCATCGAAATATTCAGGTGGTTCGTTCGAACTTACAATCAAAATAAATTACCTTACAAGAGTTTTTAAAGACACAATTTACATGAGAAAGTTTCTTCAATCTATTCTTCTATCCGGACTCTTGCTAAGTGTTGGCTCATCACTTTCTGCACAGGAATTATACGTAAAAACAAACGGTTCTGTCTTCAAATTGCCGTTTTGGATTGAATCTGTCTCGAAAATCAACCCTCAATCTTCTTTAAAAAAAACAACTAATCAGCAATTAATTCGGGTAAAGCTAAACGGAAATATATCCGTTCGTGAAGCAATAGAGCAGTTAGAACTTTCAGACGGAATTTTTTGGGCAGAAGAAGTCATTTCCTATTCCACGCCAGAATTACCTATTGAATCCCTCGTTCAAAAAAACAATTCAGAAACACAGGCTGTTCCGAATGATCCTGACCGCTCTTCACTCCAACCTTGGCTGGAAACGTTGCAAGCCTCAACCGTTTGGGATTCCGGAACCGGTTCGAGCGACATTGTAATTGCTATAATTGACACCGGCGTAGATTACAACCACGAAGATTTGTCGGCAAACCATTTTATAAATCCGAACGAAATTCCGAACAACCAAATCGACGATGATAATAACGGTTTTGTGGATGATGTAAACGGCTGGGATTTCTACGATTCCACAGGAAATCCATTACCTAAAGGCTCTACTAATAACCACGGAACACACGTTGCCGGACTGGCAGCGGCGGTTACCAATAACGGAATAGGTATTTCAGCGCTTAGTTATAATGTTAAGTTTATGCCTATAAAAGTTTCTGATAATAACGGTAAAAACCTGCGATATGCAGTGGAATCCATTTATTATGCAGTTGATAACGGCGCAGATATCATCAATTGCAGTTGGGGAAGTACACGTTACAGCAAGGCTTTGAACGAAGCGGTGAACTATGCTTGGGAACATGGTGTACTTATAACCGCAGCAGCCGGGAATGACGGAAACGCATCCGTGTATTATCCGGCAGGTTATGCTCGAAGTATTGCAGTTGGTTCTATCAATTATCAGGATTTAAAAAAATCGACGTTCTCTAATTACGGTTCGTTTGTCGATGTTTTTGCACCTGGCGGAGAAACCACAAGCGGCATTTACAGCACATTACCTAATAATCAATACGGCACGTCTTTTGGAACATCAATGGCGAGCCCATTAGTTGCTTCCGCGTTGGGCATTTTAAAATCTATCAAACAAGATTGGGATATCGCCACAGTCAGAACTCAATTGCAAACATCTTCCAGTTCGATGCACACCTTGAATCCATCACTCGTTTATCAATTAGGTGATGGACTCATTAAACCGGCAACTGCTTTATCCAATGATTTAAAAGCGCGTTTTCTTGTACTAAATCATCATTTTGGTGATCCAGAAAATGTAACAACCGTTTTTAACCGGAACGAAGAATTTAATGTGTTTTTGGATATTGAAAATATCGGCATCAATCAATCCTCGGTTAAAATTAACGCCTTTTCTATGAGTCAAAACATTAGTGTACTCTCGGGAAACGGTGCGTCATATCAACTGAATCACCTCAGTGAAACCACTTCTTCACCGATTACTTTTCGGGTAAGTTCAGATGCTCAGGTTAACACAAAAGCTCAAATCCGTTTCGAATTTACTTATGATGATAATTCCAAAAGTTTCCATGTTATAGATGTCAATTTGGTGCCTGACAATTTGGTTCATTCCATCAATACAATAGAACTTGGCGTAAACGGTACAGGACGAATTGGTTATTACAACTACCCTTCCAATACTTTGGGAAGCGGATTTATTGTAAAACAAGACGGCACCACTCAAAACAGCTTGCTTAATCTCCCCTTACTTCGCGAAGCCGGTCTAATTATGGGAACCGGAACCACTCGCATTTCAAGCGCTGTTCGTAGTTTAAATACCAGTATTGATGATGAGTTTTTCCTGATTGATTATTTCGAATCGGAATTTGATGCAACAAGCGGAACCCAAAAAGGAAAAGCTGTTTTCACCGATTTGAATGCCGGTATTGAAAGTGTTCGTTTCGATATGCAAACCACTTTACAGACTTATGCACAAACAAACGCTGAAGATGCCGCTTACATACTGCTCAAATATACTCTCGAAAACCAAAATCAATCTGAAACGTTTTCAAAATTCAGAGCGGGTGTCTTTTTTGATTTTGACATGCCCTTTACAAATCCGAATGATGACATCACTTTTTATGACAAAACCAATGATCTTATAGCTCAGTTTTCAGGCGGAACCGAATCGGACACTACGCTTTATGTTGGGGCAAGCATTGTAGAAGGCATTTACACACCGTGGATTATTGACAACAATGCAGTCGGTTCCAGTTTGTATTTCGGTATTTCTTACAGCGGCAGCGATTCACGCCAAAACGGTTTTACCGATCAAGAAAAATGGCTGGCCTTAGACACTCGTGATGCTGCGTTATTAGCAAGCAGAACACGTATTGGCCCGGCAAACACTTCGTTTGTGATTTCACCGGCAGCCTTTAGTTTGAGTAAGGGTGAATCAGGTTCATTTACTTTGGTTTTGGCTCAGGCTACAGGATACCAAAATCTGGTTTCCGCGATTAAGCGTGCACGAGAACGTGCTCCAATGGTAACCCCCATTGAACAAATTAAAATCGAAAAACCGCAACAACTTGAAATAACTTCGATTTACCCTAATCCGTTTAACCCAAGCACCACTATCAATTATTCCTTACCTACTTCATCGAACATACACATTTCCATTTTTGATATGCTTGGAAGAAAAGTTCACTACTCGGGCGAATTTCAACAAACTTCCGGAGTTCATCATTATCAATGGGATGCATCGCAATTTGCATCAGGAGTTTACTTGGTGCGTGTACAATCGGGCACAATGATAGCCGTTCAAAAAGCTACCCTCATCAAATAAAAAGAGCAGTTCCATGGCGGTGAAACTGCTCAAACTAACGTGTCGGACTGTTTTCATTTGAAGTATAAAAGCAAATATGCTGCACTTGCATGAAATCAGAATTATCAAAATATTAAGAGATTATGTGTTTAATATTTGAGTATGCAACAAGACTTTTCAATTTCTGCTGATTTCCTCGCTAGTGCGACTAATCAACTAAGTTTCATATCTGCCTTAATCGGCGGATTTTCTATTTCGCTCATTGCCGGATTATTTACACTTGAACGGAAGCGTGTAACTGATTTTACCATTGCTTTTTTAATTACGAGCTCTCTCATTCAAATCGGATGCACTTTTTTTCTCTCTTTTTTATCATTCAAAATTCTGTCCTTATCAGGCAATCAGCATTATGACAAGCTAAACCATTTCCTAAAAAACATTGATCCAACTCTCACAACAGTAATAGGACTTTTCTTGTTGTCCTTTTATGTTTTTGTTGTAAGTATTGGATTATTAGGATGGATACGCTCAAAAAAGTTAGGAATACTCAGTACGTCTCTAGCAATAATCGTTACTGTTGTTTCAATATTTGGAGTACGAATCTTATTCGCTCAATGATGAATTAATAAGTTCAACAATCGGGTATTCAGATTGCTTTTTTTCAGTTTTTGATTCAAACTTTTTAACCCAATTTAACATCGCCGAAACAATAAAATGTCCGATTCCAATCGGTTCTAAATAATGTGTTGCACCGTTGTATTGCGAATACACTTTACACGATTCTTCACTTTCTTCTTCTCTTTTTTTGAACCAACTGGCATCCACAAATTGATCATCTTCGCCCCAACCCACCCAAATCGGTTTCTGCAATCCATCCCAGTTTTTCATTAAATACTTGGCCGAATCAATTAAAATTCCGGCGGTCTGAGCGGAAATTCTACCATAATCATCGTCCCAATCGGGAATCAAACCATACAATTCATCCACTTGATTTGTAAACACATTCGGCTGAATAGTTAATACTGATAAATGTGAAGTAAAGCTATTAACATAACGAATGGAATCAATAAGAACTTTAGGAATACGAGTTGAAAGTCGGATAAGCGGAGCCCAAAATAAATAACCGTCGAATACTTTGTCATCGCAGGCGTGTTCAAACTTAGAAAGCAGATTTGCTCCAAACCCCATTCCTAAACCGACCCAAGTTTTATGATGCGATGTTGCTTTAAAATTCGAAACTACAACATCTAATTCATCAAGTAATTGATTAATGTCTTTCCATCTTCCTCTTAAACCACCTGAGCGCCCGTGTGCAAATAAATCAAAAGAAGCTACGTCCCAACCGGCTTGGTTAAATTTGCGGGCAATCCAATCATATCTGTACGAACAATCGCCATAGGAATGAACCAAAAAAAGCAACTTGTCCGTTGGCTGTTCCGATTTCCACAAAACAGTATGGATTTGGGTTTCGTTTTTGCTCAACAAATCTTGTTCAATCATCCTAAAATCTCTTCAAATCTCAAGTTAAAAACACAAATAAATCCGAAAATCTGTCTGACTAACGCTTATTTACTACGGCTAGTGTGCAACGTGATACACAAACTAAAGATTCAGATTCTGTTTTAATCTCAATACTCCAAACCTGTGTTTGTGTTCCTTTATGAATGGGCGTGGCTGTTCCAATTACCCAACCTGTTCGTACAGCTTTAATATGATTGGCATTTATTTCTAAACCTACTGCCATTTTAGAAGAATCTTCTAAGTTTAACCAAGAACCGATTGATGCCAAGGTTTCAGCTAAAACAACTGAAGCGCCACCGTGTAAGATTCCAAACGGCTGGTGTGTTCTGTCATCAACCGGCATTTTACCAACCACTTTATTTCTGCTTAATTCGATGAGTTCTATCCCTAAAGCATGGCCGATATGTTTCTTTTCTGACTTCAAAAAAGCATCAACAATTGGCTCTAAGCCCGGTTCTATCAACATGAGGTAATTTTTTTGAATCAATAGTTGAACTTTGAAAAATTGCGACTATATTAAATTGGCTTTCAAAGTGTGTGCGGACAAGATATGGATATTGAAATAAAAAAATATTTTCATAGAAATCGCTAATTGGCTTGAAATTGTCATTTGGAAGCGCTTTTATTGGGTTAAATTAATCTCTAGCTAAACTGTTGGGTAATAAACATGAAGTATCCTGCTCAAACTATCCCGTTTTTAATTAATAAGGGATTATCGCGTAATACGACGGGTGTCGCGATTGCAACAAAGAAGAACGGCGAATGGACTGAAATGAGCGTTCAGGACTTTCAAACTAAAGCACGCCACTTGGCTTTGGCTTTGCATAAACTAGGTATAAAAAAAGGTGATCGAATTTCAATTCATGCTGAAAACAGTGCATATTGGTTAATCATCGATTTAGCTGCTTTATCAATTGGTGCTATAGATGTTCCGATTTATACCACACAGCCAGGCGACCAAATTGAGTTTATTTTAGGTGATTCCGGCTCTCGAATTCACTTTGTTAGTGATGACGTTTTATTCGACCCCAATGCTGCTCATGTAAAAGCGGTAAAGAACGTTGAACATATTATTTCGGTTTATAAAAGTTCACATGATGACGTTAAATTATTGGATGATATAATTGCTATCGGCGCTGAATTAGATAAAGAAAATCCCGCGTTGTATGAGCAGTTATTAGCTGAAGTGCATCCCGATGATTTAGCAACATTTATGTACACATCCGGAACAACCGGAATGCCTAAAGGCGTAATGCTTACTCATAATAACATTGGCTCAAACTTACAATCTGTTGAAGCTTATCTTCCGTTCGATATTGAAGCCAATCGAGGTCATAAAGTCTTATCCTTTTTACCACTTTCCCACTCTTTCGAGCGTGTAGTGAGTTATAATTTTATTCACGTTGGATATCCCCTTTATTACATCGAAAAGATTGATGAAATCGTAAAAGACATTCAGCATGTTAAACCGATTTTCTTTGCTACAGTGCCACGCTTGTTGGAAAAACTGCATGCCGGCTTTAAAGGTAAATCAAGTGAATTATCAGGTTTAAAAAAGAAACTGTTCGAATGGGCCATTGGTTTAGCTGAAGAATATGATGTTGAAAAACCGAACGCACAAGGTTTCAAAAAGAAAATTGCTGACAAATTGATTTATTCAAAATTGCGTGAAGCACTTGGCGGAAATCTGAATGCCGTTATTAGTGGTGGCGCAGCTGTTTCAGCTGAAATCCTAAGTTTCATTAACGGTATTGGTGTTTTATGTTCTCAAGGTTATGGTTTAACGGAAACGTCTCCGGTTTTAACCACGATGAAACGTGAAGAACTCCGTGCGGGAACTGCAGGGCGACCCATTCCTGATGTTTTCCTAAAAATTGCTGAAGACGGCGAGATTTTGGCTAAAGGTCCCAACATTATGAAAGGCTATTTCAATCAACCTGAAAAAACAGCTGAAGTTTTTACCGAAGATGGATGGTTTTGTACCGGAGATATCGGAAAAATTGATGACCGCGGTTATTTATTTATCACTGACCGCAAAAAAGCACTCTTTAAACTATCGACCGGTAAATATGTAGCCCCTCAACATATCGAAAACTTGCTGGTTAACTCGATGTTTATTGAGCAGTCTATTGTTTTAGGAAACTCCAGAAAATTCTGTTCGGCATTAGTTATCCCTGATTTTAATAATATCAGAAACTTCATGCAGCTAGGTTCTGATGTAAGCAATGAAGAAATACTTGCCAACCCGAAAGTTCAGACTTTACTTGATGGAGAAGTACAAAAAGTGAATAAACATTTACCGCAATGGGAACAGGTTAAAAAGTATCAATTCCTGGAGCGTGCGTTTACCATCGAAAGCGGTGAAATGACTCCGACAATGAAGATTAAACGGAACGTGGTTAACGACCATTACAAAGATAAAATCGAGTCCATGTATATGGAATAACATTTTTAAAGGCAGCTCAACGAGTTGCCTTTTTTGTTTTCTATGGTTGAAGTAATCCAATAGAAATAATTTGGTCAATATGTTGATTAGTTCTTTGACTCACGTCTTTTTTTAGGTATTGTGATTTTGCCGTTTGGAAGCGTTTCCAGACAATGATTTTTTAAACATGTTGAACGAGTGATTATGTACAAAATTCAAAAAATTGCCGTGCTTGGCTCGGGAGTAATGGGCGGACAAATTGCAGCTCATTGTGCCAACGCAGGATATCAGGTGCTTTTATTAGATATGAAAACCGAAGGCGATGCGAACAAAATTGCCAAGGAAAGCATCAAAAAAATGCAGAAAATGAATCCGGCACCTTTTGCTTTGCCGGAATTTTCATCCAGAATTCAACCCGGAAATTTCGACGACCATTTTCATCTTCTAGCTGAAATGGACTGGATTTGTGAAGTGATTGTTGAGCGAATGGATATCAAACAATCTATGCTTGGCAAAATTGACGCTGTTCGTAAACCGGGCTCCATAATTAGTTCGAACACATCAGGTTTACCGATAACACAAATTGCTGAACATGTTTCAGAAGATTTAAAAAAGCATTTTCTCGGTACACACTTTTTTAATCCGCCGCGCTATATGAACCTGTTGGAAATCATTCCAACTGAGCATACAGAAACTGCTATAACTCACTTCATGACCGATTTTTGTGAGAAAATTTTAGGAAAAGGCGTCGTAATTTGTAAAGACACTCCGAATTTTATAGCCAATCGTATCGGAGTGTATTCCATGGCTTCCATTTTACCGCACGCATTTAAAGGTTCGCTTAGAATTGAGGAAATTGATGCATTAACAGGAACACTTACCGGATATTCCAAAGCGGCGACATTCCGCACCGGAGACATGGTTGGTTTAGATGTTTTAGCGCACGTAGCTAACAATATTTTACCGCAAATTCCGCACGATGAACAAAAAGATGTGTTCAACATTCCTTCTGAAATTGGTGAAATGATTCAAGCGGGTTTGCTTGGGAATAAGTCCGGTGCAGGATTCTATAAAAAAGAAAAAACAAAGCAAGGAACTCAATTTTTAGTATTTAATTCGCAAACTAAAAGCTATGAAGAGCAACATGTACGCGAGTTTGAATCCGTAAAAGAAGCCCAACAATTCAAAAAATCAGGGAATCGTCTTGCTTATTTAATTAATCAAAAAGACGATGCCGGAAGTTTTTTATGGGAAGTCCATCGCGATTTATTTCTCTATGCGGCTAACCGAATCCCCGAAATTTCGGATTCAATTGAAAACATAGACCGTGCCATGTGCTGGGGATTTAATTGGGAATTAGGTCCGTTTCAAAAATGGGATGCTTGCGGCGTTCGTAAAACAGTAGAACGAATTCTTGCTGAAGGCAAACAAGTGCCGAATTGGGTTCTTCATATGTTATCTGAAGGCTATGAGAATTTTTATAGTGAAAACGGACAGGTTTACAATCCGCTGAGTCATCAAAACGAAAACCAATCTCCAGTTGCCAAAAACGCTCTTTTTTATGCTCATCTAAAAACAGAAAAACGCGAAGTTTTCGCTAAAAAAGATGCGGCTTTATATGATTTAGGTGATGGAATTGCGGGATTTGAAATCCGCTCGAAAGCCAACACTTTGGGCAGAGAAGTTGTAGAAAGTCTATTTCAAGCTATTGAACTTTCCAGCAAAGACTTTCAAGGTTTGGTTATCGGAACTGATACCGAACATTTCTCGGTTGGTGCCAATTTGATGGAAGTCGGAGGTTTAGTTCAAGCCGGAGATTTTGCCGGATTAAACGCTGCTGTCAAAGGTTTTCAGGATGCTGCATTGGCATTAAAATATGCACCTATCCCAACAGTAGCAGCTATTCACGGTCGTTGTTTAGGCGGTGGTGTGGAATGGATGATGCATACCGATAAAGTTGTTGCGCATCACGAATTGTATGCCGGACTCGTTGAAATTGGCGTGGGATTATTGCCTGCAGGCGGTGGCACGAAAGAACTTACAGCCCGTTATCTCGGGAAAATGATGGAAGCAGACAATGTTGATCCGCTTGTATTTCTGCGTGAAGCATTTAAAGTGATTGGAATGGCTCGTGTGTCGACATCTGCGCATGAGGCTAAAAAAATCGGTTACCTCAGAGACACGGACATCATTGTAATGAATCGGGCTTTATTGTTAAAAGAAGCCAAAGCTGAGGCAATCCGGATGGCTGAACGAGGTTATGTAGCTCCGCCAAAATCGGAAATTACCCTATATGGTCAAACCGCATTTTCTGCTTTAAAACTGATGATGTACATCATGAAAGAATCCGGTTTTATCTCTGCATACGATGCTCACATCGGTGAAGAAATTTCTAGAGTTATGACCGGTGGAATGATTTCTGAACCGCAAAAAGTGAATGAACAAACGGTTCTGGATTTAGAACGTGAAGCCTTTGTGGAGTTGTTAAAAAATCCCAAAACGCACGAGCGCATAAAACACATGCTGGAAACCGGAAAACCTTTAAGAAATTGATGTCGGATGTCGGATGTCGGATGTCGGATGTCGGATGTCGGATGTCGGATGTCGGATGTCGGATGTCGGATTTTAGAAATTTCTGATGGATGATGGCAGATTGTTGATTAATAAATCTAAATGCTGAATTCCCCATACTCCTTACTCCATTAACCTTACACCTTTTTTAATATGAAATCTGTTTATATCGTTGATGCCCTCCGAACTGCCTGTGGCAAAGCAAATCGCGGTTCATTACGTTTCGAACGTCCAGATCGTTTGGGCGGACTCGTTATCAAAGCATTATTAGAAAAATACCCGCAACTCGATCCTAAACAAGTAGATGATGTCATTGTTGGTTGCGCATTTCCTGAAGCTTCTCAAGGCTTAAACGTGGCTCGCCAAGTTGGCGTTATGGGAGGACTTCCGGTTGAAGTTCCTGCAATGACAATCAACCGCTTTTGTTCATCAGGATTACAATCAATCGCACTCGCAGCAGAACGAATTATGGCTGGCGGCGCTGATGTAATTTTTGCAGGAGGTGTAGAATCCATGAGCTTAGTACCGATGGGCGGACTCAGTGTTCAACCCAATCCAAACCTAGTGGAAGATTATCCTGAGATTTACATCAATATGGGTTTAACCGCTGAAAATGTTGCTGCAAAGTATAATATCTCGCGTGACAAACAAGATGAATTTGCATTTCACAGTCATCAAAAAGCCATTCGAGCACAAGAAAACGGTTATTTTTCTTCTCAGATTGTTGATGTTCCCGTAAGCTATCGAAGCTTGGGTAAAGCTGAACAATCTTTTGTATTTAATGTGGATGAAGGTCCTCGGGCGGATACATCCGTTGAAAAATTAAGTACTCTAAAACCGGTGTTCAAAGCTCGCGGAAGTGTTACCGCCGGTAATTCATCACAAATGAACGATGCCGCTTCGTTTGCATTAGTGATGAGTGAAGAGAAAGTGAAAGAACTCGGTTTAGAACCGATTGCCCGATATGTCGGATTTTCTGCAGCCGGAGTCGCTCCTGAAATTATGGGAATAGGTCCGGTTGCAGCTATTCCAAAATTGCTGAAATTCACCGGAATAAAACTGAACGAAATAGACTTAATTGAATTAAACGAAGCATTTGCCGCACAAGGATTAGCAGTTATGCAAGAAGTAGGGCTTAATCCTGAGATTGTAAATAGCAACGGCGGAGCCATTGCAATGGGGCATCCGCTTGGAGCAACCGGCGCCAAACTAACCACACAAGTTCTTTATGATATGATGCGTCTGAATAAGCGCTATGGTATGGTCACCATGTGTGTCGGCGGTGGAATGGGCGCTGCCGGTTTATTCGAAAACCTTAGAAATTGATTCCTTATTGTTGGGAGAGAGTAACGGAGCGAAGCGTACAATCGCGAAAGGTCTGGGGAATTTCCTCAGACCTTTTTTATTTCAGTCAACTAGCGTTTACGTTTTTATAGTCGGCCTTTATTGATTTTAGAATAAGACTAAACTCTTTTTAAAAAGTCCACCAACAAATCTACACCGTAACCGGTTGCTGCACGGTCTTTAGCAAACGGTCCCGCTTGCATAACCATACCTGCAATATCCAAATGCGCCCATTTAGTATGCTTCTCTGTGAATTTTTCTAAGAATTTAGCTGCGAAAATAGAACCGGCAGGAGGTCCGCCATAATTCTTCACATCAGCCATATCGGAACCGAGCGCATCGGCATATTCATCCCACATAGGTAAAGCCCATAATCGTTCTCCGCTTGTTTCGCCGGAAGAAATCAAATCGGAAACCAAGCTTTCATTTTGTGAAAACACTCCTGCGGCATGATATCCTAATGTGGTTACTATCGCACCTGTTAATGTTGCTAAATCTATCATTACATCGGGCTTAACATCAAGCGCTGCATAAGCTAACGCATCAGCGAGGATGATACGTCCTTCGGCATCTGTATCGATTACCTCAATAGTTAGTCCGCCATACGTTTTCACAATATCACCCGGTAAATAAGCATCACCATCCTGTGTATTCTGAACAGCAGGAATAATGGAAATCACTCGCACGGGAAGTTTTAAATCTGCGGCGGCGCATACGGCACCCATCACATTTGCACCACCAGCCATATCACATTTCATCAGGTGCATATTCGCTGATTGTTTGAGTGAAACGCCACCCGTATCAAAAATGACCCCTTTTCCAATCAGAGCGACCGTCTTTTCGTATTTTTCCGGCTTATAATCCAGTATTATGAGTCTAGGTTGATTGGCTGCTCCGCGTCCGACCGCCATAATTCCGCCAAAACCTTTTTTTGTGAGCTCCTGCTCTTTCAAAACTTCGATAGAAATTCCACGTTTATCTGCTTCTTTTTTGGCGATTTTTGCCCAGTCTTTAGGATATAATTCATTCGGTGGACGATTCACCAAATCCATCACCATCTTTTTAATAATCGCTTGATCTAAAGAACTCTCAACAGCTTGTTTGTGTGATTTTTCGACTTTATCTAAGAGAATTTCAAGATTTAATTTTGGCGATTTTTCAGATTCTTTTTTAAACTGAATCATAGTTTCCCAGCCGATAAATGCCGCTTTTACCAATAAACCCAATTCTTTTTCAGCATCGAATGCAGCGGATAAACGAACCTGAACGGCATCATCCGATTTATTTTTTAGTTGATGAAAAGCCAGACGAATGGCATGATTATAAGCTGCCACATTAGGGTTCTCGCCCAAGCCAATCAGAACTAATCGTTTTATGTTTGAAACGGTATTCGGATACAGGTTTATAGACTCCCCTTTTGCTGCTTTGAATGCTTCACGGATAGATTCCGGTAAAATAAATGCCGCTTGAATTTGTGCCCAAACTGAATCCCAATCTCCCTGAATAACGGGTAGAATAACAGACGCTACCACCAATGAGCCCTTAATGGCAGCAACTGTTAGAGTAGTTGGCGTGGGCGGAACTTCAACCAACGCAGATGGAGAGTTTAGCATTCCATGTAATG
>SBGQ01000152.1 GCA_006226965.1 bacterium
AAAGGATGCAATTGCAGCCTTTTTTGTTATATCAAACATTTGAATCGGAGCTTATTCGCGTTCCATTAAACGGAATGCGATTTCAGTTCCGTAACCCATAGGATAGCCTAATTTGATAATCATGGCGCCCATGTGTTCTAAATAGCGAGCATTTCTAAGTTCGCCGCAATTTAACGGCTCAAAACCTAAATCTTCGATTAATTCAACGGCAACGTCTTTAGCTGCTTTTTCGTCGGTACAGTAAAATACCTGAGCTTTAGCACCGTCAAAATTTGAACCGGTTAAAATGGTTTCAGCGAAAACGGTGTTAAACGCTTTCACAACTTGAGCATGTTTTGATTTCTGAGCAACGTATTCGCCGGCAGAAGTTTTCATTCCGGGAATTAAATCGTAAGAATCCGGGTCGAGAGGATTGGTAATGTCAATAATCACTCGTCCGTCTAAGTCTCCCATTTCTTCTAACGCATTGTCTACACCTAGCCAGGTAACTGCTAAAATAATAGCTTGTCCAAAATCTGCTGCTTGAGCAATTGATCCGCCTTGAACGGCTGAACCCATCATATCAGCTAAAGATTTCGCACGACCTGCATCTCTTGAGCCAATCATAATTGTATGACCGGCATTTGATAATTTTTGGGCTAAGGCACTAGCCATGCTGCCAGTACCAATAATTCCAATATGCATGTTTAAGATACTCCTTTAAACGTCTGTTTTTATATGCTTATCCCTGCTGAGAATTAAATCAAAATAATTCAACAATCAAAATACCGGGCAAAGCGAGAACGCAATAAAATTGAGCCCAATAATAATTGTTTTACACCTGTTTTTAAAGATGTGAAATCAATTAGTTCTCATCTTTACCTATTTTTGGCATATGTTTACAAATTCAGCACACAATGAACTGGTTCTTTCGCGAAAAAGAGATGCATTAATAGCGGAATTACGCGGAAAAGGAATTCAATCTGAGTCGGTTTTGGAGGCCATTAACAAGATTCCCCGCCATAAAATGATTGATTCTGCACTGGTTCATCGGGCGTATGAAGACACCGCCTTACCCATTATGCTTAGGCAAACCATTTCCCAACCTTACACCGTTGCTCGCCAAACCGAATTGCTCGAGTTAAAAACCGGTGAAAAAGTATTGGAAATAGGAACGGGTTCGGGTTATCAATGTGCGGTTTTGTGCGAACTCACAAAAAAAGTGTACTCTATTGAGCGTCACACCGAAATGTATCATCATGCAAAAGAAATGCTGTTGAGATTAGGTTACAGACCGACACTTAAAGCCGGCGACGGAACCTTGGGCTGGACTGCTTATGCCCCGTTTGATGCAATCGTAGTAACAGCCGGTGCTCCGGTTGTACCCGAAGCGCTAATTCAGCAACTTTCGATTGGCGGACGCTTAGTAATTCCCGTTGGAGATAAAGATTCGCAAACAATGAAACGAATCATCCGCATCTCAGAAACTGAATTTAAAACAGAAGATCATAACTCTTTCAAATTTGTACCCTTAATCGGCAAACAAGGCTGGCAATGACAGATTCACAATCAGATAAAACGAGCTTCAAAGAATATCCGTCCCTAATTATTAAAGGCTTTTTAATGGGGGCTGCAGATGTAGTTCCGGGCGTATCGGGCGGAACAATGGCTCTTATTTTAGGGATTTATAACCGTTTGCTTACCGCAATCAAAAGTATGAACGGCGCTGCAATAAAAGCCTTGCTTAGTTTTAAAGTGGGGACGTTTTTTAACACTTTTCACTGGAAATTTTTGATTGGCTTATTGTTTGGAATCGGTTCGGCAATCGTGTTTTTCACTCGTGTAGTGCCGCTTCCTGAGTTTATGTATTCACACCCTGAACCGGTTTATGGATTGTATTTCGGTCTCATTTTAGGCTCTATCTTTTTGTTGATTAAAAGTTTGAAACAGCTTGAGATTTCATCCATTGTATTTATTGGAGTCGGAACAGTTATTGGGTGGTGGATTGTGAATTTAGTACCCACACAAACTCCGGAATCTTACCCGTTTATTTTCTTTAGCGGAGCCTTGGCTATTTCAGCCATGATTTTACCCGGAATTTCAGGTTCATTTATTTTGCTGATTTTGGGTAAATATCAGTTCATTCTTTCTCAAATCGGATTGATAGGAACCGAAGAGACTGTATCTGCAATAACCATTTTATTGTTTTTTGGTGCCGGAATGGTTGCCGGAATCATGTTATTTTCTCGATTTCTAAGTTGGTTGCTCAGCCGTTTTCACAAGCCGACTCTCTGTGTGTTGATTGGCTTTTTAATAGGTTCTCTTTCCGTTATTTGGCCTTATCAGTCAAGAAGTTATGAGGAAACAGTTCGTGCGCAAGTGGTGCCTTTTTTAGATGAACGCGTGCAAGAAGTAGTAAACAATCCTGTATCAGCGAAAGACAAACCCGAATTTTATCGAATTCAAAAAGTACTAACCGAAGATTTACCTGCCGATGAAAGACAAGTGGTTTTGGAAAAAGTGAAAATGAAACTCATTCAAAGCAAACCTTTTTTACCCTCGTTCGAAAATGCAGATTCCGATTCCAGATTAAAAGACGGAACAACAAGCTTAACTTGGGGATTTATTTCCATGCTTATCGGGCTGCTCTTGGTTGTCGGAATTGAAAAACTGGCCGACAAAGAAGCGTATTAATTTTAGATTTTTGATGGCTGTTTGTTGATTTAAATAATCTATATGCAGAACACACCGGTAAGAATCCAAACTCTTGAATGCTGAAATCCATTACTTCTTTCTCCTAATTTAAACCTCAATATCTTTACATCATTCCCTATGAAAACTATCTCAATTGATTTTTGGAACACCTTAGTTGATGCACGGACAGGTGGAAAAGAGAGACATCAAGCCAGAATTGATAAGATTAAAGAAATTGCAGCACGTTACAATCAGTCCATCACACCCGAACAAGTAGAGGATGCCAAAAAGAAAGCTTCCGAAGAATTTGATTTGGAATGGTTGGGGCATCAAAGAACCATGTTAACACATGAGTTAGTAGATAGAATTGTGAACCATCTCGGAATTCCGGCAAAGAAAAACGAGAAAGAAGAACTCACGTTTGTATTTCAACATTCTTTACTGAAAGGTGCGCCTGATTTAGCTGCCGGAGTTCTTGAAGTAATTCCAAGACTAGCTGCAAAATATCCATTGGCGATAATCTCAGACACGATGTTTTCGCCCGGTTCAGTTCTGCGTTCATATTTGATGACAAAAGGCTTACTCGATTACTTTTCTCATTTTGTTTTTAGTGATGAAGTCGGGTATTCAAAGCCGGATAAACGCGCTTTTTTGCAAGTTTTGGAAAAGAATAATGCCTTAGCTGAACATTCGTTTCATATCGGAGATATTCAGGATACAGATATAAAAGGAGCTCAATCTGTTGGAATGAAAGCCATTTTATATACAGGCATTTCCAATAAATTTGAAGAAGGTACAACGGCCGATTTTGTGGCATCGAACTGGAATATAGTTGCGCATTATACCTTGTAGATTTTTCGTCATGCAGACGTTTCCAATAACGAAGTTCTTGTCATCCCGTTGGAAAACGGGATCCGGCAATCATTTTAAAAGGAACCGAGCGCATGCGAGTTCGAGAACCCATCTTACCAAGCGCTCTCAGCTTGTTTCCGGAATCAGAATCTACACTGGAATGGACGAAAACTAAAGCGCCTAACTCAAATCGAATTCTCCTTTTATTTCCTTGCCATTTTGGGTATTATTGACCCGAATTTTAAAAGCGATTTTTTATTAACACAGACCTATTTTTTTATGAATATTCATGAGTATCAAGCCAAAGAATTATTGAAGTCTTATGGCGTTACGGTTCCTGCAGGTATTCCTGCATTTACAGTAGAAGAAGCGGTAAAAGCAGCTGAAGAGCTTAAAGCAAGCGGAGCAACTCTGTTTGTAACCAAAGCTCAGATTCATGCCGGTGGTCGTGGAAAAGGCCGTACTAAAAAAAGCAATTCTAAAGGGGTTGTTTTATGTAAAACCGTAGAAGATGTTAAAGCAACAGCAGAAGCATTATTAGGTGATACTCTTGTAACTATTCAAACCGGTGAAGCAGGGCAAAAAGTTCAGCGTTTGTATATTACTGATGGTGTGGATATTGAAAAAGAATTCTACCTCGGTATTACTTTAGACCGTGCAAAATCACAAAACGTAATCATGGTTTCAACCGAAGGCGGTGTCGAAATCGAAAAAGTGGCTGAAGAAACACCGCATCTTATCGTAAAAGAATGGGTTGAACCGGGTCAACCATTACACGGCAACCAAGCTCGCCGTTTAGCATTTGCCTTAGGTTTATCGGGTGATGCGTTCAAACAGGCTGTTAAATTCATCACAACTTTATATGCTGCTTACGAAAAAATCGATGCGAGCATTGTTGAAATTAATCCATTGGTTCTTACTCCGGACGGAAACATTATTGCGTTAGATGCTAAAATCAACTTTGATGATAACGCATCTTACCGTCACAAAGATTGGGAAGAGTTACGCGACATTAGCGAAGAAAACCCATTCGAAGTGGAAGCTTCTAAATACAATCTGAATTACATCAAATTAGACGGAAACGTTGGTTGTATGGTGAACGGTGCCGGTTTAGCGATGGCTACTATGGATATCATCAAATTATCAGGCGGTGAGCCTGCAAACTTCCTTGATGTCGGTGGTGGAGCAAACGTAAATACCGTTAAAAACGGGTTTAAAATTATCCTTAGTGACCCGAACGTAAAAGCTATCTTGATTAACATTTTCGGTGGTATTGTTCGTTGCGATCGCGTGGCAAACGGTGTTGTAGAAGCAGTTCAAGATCCGGAAATTGCTGAAAAAGTGAGCAAAGTTCCTGTAATCGTTCGTTTACAAGGTACCAATGCTGCTGAAGCAAAAGTAATTATTGACAATTCCGGCTTGAATGTAATTTCTGCTGTATTGTTAAAAGAAGCTGCTCAAGCTGTAACTAAAGCATTGGCTTCGTAAGAAGTTCGTTACTAAATTAAATTACAAACACAAACAGACTCAAGTATTAGTCTGTTTGTGTTTAAATAAGAGACGTTATTTGTAAGTGTGAGATCGATACAAAAAAAAGTATTGTGGTATTGGGGTAATAAAAAAGACTTTTGCATTAAATAGATTTTTTTAAATAATTATTGGGGAAAATAATCATGGATATTGGTGTACTAGATGTAAATAAACATAGGCTTGGGAAGCGCTATGTAAGTGTAAAAAGGAGCGTAGAACTGTTTATGCAGACACGCAAAAAAGTTATTGTTGAATTAGGAACAACTCGCAGTTTTTTGCCAAAAGGTTCCGAAGGGTGCATGAATCCGGATCATAAATATTGGCAAGAGCATAATCCGGATTCTTGGGACTGGGGTGCCGGTTGCTTTACACGTTTGTGTGTTGAAATGATTGATGGTGCAGGTATAGAATTTCATACAGTCGACCCGCTTGAAGATGCAATCAGTATCTCGAAAAAAATTACGGCTACTTATTCCGATAATGTTAAGCATCATCATACTTATTCAACTGATTTTTTGAAGGCATTTAATAAGCAAATTGACTTATTGTACATGGATCATCACGAAACATGTGAAGAGGGCGCATTACTTCATTTAAAAGATGCTGAACTCTTAATTAAAGAAAACAAACTTGCAGAAAAATGTGTGATTTTGATTGACGATGTAAGAGATGATCGCAAACTCCCATTTTTTGTACAAGTGGCTAAAAAAATTAGAAGTATAGCTCGAAAAGAAAAACTCGAAGATTATGGCAAGGGTACTTATAGTATTCCATTTTTATTAAGAAACGGGTTTAAATTAGAGTTAGATAGTTATCAATTTGTGTTAAGTCGTGGTTTTTAAACTACATAATAGCTAATCATAATTCGATATTTTTATTAACGATACTTGATGAAGCAGCTTGTTCAAAGTCTTTGTATAAGTGTCATAAAATTCAAAACATATCGTAATTAATAAGGTTGAGACTTTGAAGCGACTAAATAATGCAAAGCAAAATTCTCAAGAAAATTATTAGTCTCAATGTGATAGCTCGGAACAAATAGTATTGTTAGGCAGTTAATTAGGGCGATATTTGATTAATCGAGATGTTTGCATCAATCACAATATCAATTCAAAAGAGACAGAAATATTCGATAGTATATCGAATATGACTTAAATAAAACCCCTAATAAAACACTAGTATGAAGATTAAACTTCTATTGATTATTGCACTTGTATTCACCCTTCAATCAACCTTTGCACAAACAAAAGAAACCAAACTAGAGTACGGTTTAGCAGCATCCATTCAAAGCGGACAATCCGAAGTTAGTTTACCGTTATGGTTAAAATCTAATATTCAATTGTTGCCGTCTTTAGCTTTTTTCGGAACCAATGACAATGGCTTCGAATACGCTTTAGGATTAAAAGCAAAAAAGTTTAAGAACGAACGTTCAACCGGATTAAATCCTTATAGCGCTGCCGGGCTAACTTTATATCAAATCGTTCCCAAAAACGGAGATTCTTTGGTTGATATAGCACTTGATTTGGGAATTGGTGCCGATTATTTCTTTACAAAAAACGTAGCACTTGGAGTAGAAGCTCAGTTTTATATTGCAAGCTCAGATGATTTATCTCCTCGATTCGGTAATCCCGGCGGCTTTTCCTTCGGAACTGCAACTCAGGCAAGTATTTACATTTTTTTCTAGATACAGATAAATTTGGTTCATAAAGGGTACAAATGGTACCCTTTTCTATTTTCTTAAGTGGGGATACTCAGAAGTATTTCTAAAAAAACCATTTCATTACCAAGCCTGTTTTGGATAAATTCGGTACTAAACCAGATTTATAGTATTTATCATTTATTTCATGGCAACAGCACTTTGGCCCGATCAATTACGCATCCAATCTGACGAATTAACCCGAAGAATCTACGCAAACGACGCCTCTAATTACGAAGAAATCCCACAAGGCGTTCAGTTCCCAAAATCCTATGAAGAAATTGTAGCACTTGTAAAATGGTGCGCAGAACATGGTGTTTCAATTACTGCAAGAGCGGCAGGAACCAGCTTAGCAGGACAAACAACTGGCGGCGGAATTGTGATGGATACTTCTCGTTTTCTCACCAATATTCAATCCGTCAACCTGGAAAATAAAACTGCACGTGTTCAGTCAGGTGTTATCCGCGATACCTTGAACAGAGAATTAGCGCCATTTGATTTATTATACGGGCCGGATACATCTACGACCAACCGTTGTATGATTGGCGGAATGATTGGGAACAACAGTTCAGGCTCATACACGATTAAATACGGCTCTGTTCGTGACCAAATTCACTCGATTGATGTCATTTTAAGTGATGGTTCAGAAGTTACTTTTGGTCCCTTAAGTGACGATGAACTCGAAGCAAAAACAAGGCTAAATACGTTCGAAGGACATATTTATCGCGAAACACTCGCTTTATTAAAAGAACATGGCGATGCCATTAAACGCGATTTCCCTCATCCCGACATCGTAAAACGAAATACCGGCTACGCAATCGACAAACTGCTGGAAATGAGCCCCTTAACGCCGGGCGGACGTCCGTTTAATATGGCTGAGTTATTATGCGGAAGCGAAGGAACATTGGCTATCACCAAAGAAGCGGTGTTAAAACTTTCCGATAAACCTAAGCGATCCATTTTAATAGTTCCTCAATTTGCGAATTTGCGAGACTCGTTGGTTTCAACGGTTTATGCTGTAGAACAAAATCCCGCTGCTGTTGAATTATTAGATAAAATTGTTCTCGATGCTACCTTATTGAACATCGAGCAATCAAAAAATAGATTTTTCTTAGAGGGCGACCCCGCGGCACTTTTAATTATTCAATTGGATGGTGAATCGGTTGAAGAACTACTCCCCAAAGCCGAAAAAATCATTGAAGGAATGAAAGCCAAAGGCTTGGGTTACGCTTATCCGATTCTAACCGATTTAGATGAAATTCGTCGCGTTTGGGATTTGCGTAAAGCCGGCTTAGGACTGTTAATGGGCTTAGGATACGAGCAAAAATCCCCGACTTTTGTTGAAGATACCGCCGTTCGCGTTCAGGATTTGCCCGATTATATCGATGAATTTCAAGCTATTTTAGACCGTTACGATAGTTCCTGTGTGTTTTACGCCCACGCATCGGTTGGGTTGTTACATATTCGTCCGCAGATGGATATTCGAAATCCCGAAGGTATTGAAGCCATGAAAAAGATGGTTTTAGAAGTGGCTCACCTCATCAAAAAATACAGAGGTTCTCTTTCGGGAGAACATGGTGACGGACGTGTGCGTGCTCCGTATATCGAGTTGGTTTTAAGTAAAGAAATGATTCCGGTTCTCGAAAAAGTAAAAGATATTTGGGACCCTAAAGGGATTCTAAATCCGGGTAAAATTGTACGTGCTAAGCCGATGGAAGCCGATATGCGTTTCGGTGAGCAATATCAAATCCCTAATGTTGAAACCGTATTCAACTGGAGAAAAGAAGGCACTTTTGCAGATGCCATAGAATTATGTAACGGCGCCGGAGTATGTAGAAAATTAGCTTTGAGCGGCGGAACAATGTGTCCGTCTTACATGGCAACCAAAGAAGAAAAAAATACCACACGCGGACGCTCAAACGCATTTCGCCAATTATTTTCCGGTAAACAAAAAGACGCATTTTCGTCAGAAGAATTAAAAGACGCCTTGGATTTGTGTTTAAGTTGCAAAGCCTGTAAATCAGAGTGTCCGGCAAGTGTAGATATGGCCAAAATGAAAGCTGAATTTACTCACGGATATCATCAGGCAAACGGCGTTTCATTTTCGCATTTCTTTTTCGGAAATCCGGGATTGTTTTACCCAATGGCACAGTTAACGCCAAGAATAGCAAACTGGACTACCTCTTTACCGGTTGTAAAAGAATTGTTTAAACAATTAGCCAATGTAAGTCCGAAAAGAAGTTTACCAAAATTCGAACTCACACCGTTTTCCCGTTGGGTAAAAGAGCATCGAAATAACGGTGCAGTAAAATCAACAAAAAAAGTATTCTTAATGGTTGATTTGTATGTGAATCACCATGAAACAGAGCTTGGAAAAAATGCCGTAAAAGTGCTGGAAACCCTTGGCTACGAAGTGATTTTCTCAAATCCGATGGAGTCCGGACGTACTCAAATTTCGAAGGGATTATTAGATAAAGCGAAGAAAGTTGTACAGCGAAATATCGTTCAACTGTATGAAATGGCATCGCAAAACATTCCGATATTGGGATTGGAACCGAGCGAGATTTTAACACTTCGTGATGAGTATTTAGATTTGTGTGATGCCGAATTATTGGATAAAGCTAAAGTAGTGGCAAGTAAAACCCGCTTCTTTGATGAATTTATCGCCGAACAAGCTGCCGAAAATCCGGACTTGTTTAAAAAGATTTTTGCACAAAAAGGTGAAGAAGTGTTACTGCACGGACATTGCCACCAAAAAGCATTAATCGGAACCCAATCTACCATCAATTCGCTAAAAGCTGCCGGATATAAACCGACTGAATTGCCGACCGGTTGTTGCGGCATGGCGGGGAGTTTTGGCTACGAAGACGACCATTTTGAAACTTCTATGCAAGTGGGTGAATTGGTGTTATTCCCGAAACTACGCGCAGCAAAAAAAGACGTGTTGGTTTGTGCTCCGGGCTTTTCATGCCGACATCAAATTAAAGACGGAGTGGACAAAGAAGCTCAGCACACGGCAAGTTTATTGGCAAGAGCGCTGAGGTAAGATGTTTTCAACTTTATTTAAAAAATGATAAGCTTTATATAAAGGTCTATAAGAACAAAATTGAGTTAACCAGACTAGACAATTTTAAAACATTGTCGAGAATCTCTGAAAAACCATTTTCTAATTCGCGTATGCTTTTAGCGGATTTTGAAGTCTTTGAAGATGTTCTACGTTCATTGATTAGGGAAATGTATTCATTGAAAATTAAAAGTCTTGGTAAGCCATATCACGCTTTTGTACAAATCATGGAAATAATTGAGGGTGGTTTATCACAGATAGAGAAACGAGCTTGGGTTGATTCACTACAGCATTCAGGTGCTCTTTTGTTTAAAATTGCTGTTGATAACAAAAGCATATCTAATGAAGAAGCATTGCAAAGGATTAAAAAACTTAGAAAAATAGCCACTATAAATGATGCGTTTATAGAGTAGTATTCATATTAGCAACTAATTTTTTCACACTTATCATATAATAATTGTCTCTTTAGGTGTCAGGATAAAGCCAAATCCAATTGAGCTATCTGAACTAACAATTTTAATAGTACCAGATCATTTACACCTTACACCCTAAACCTTACGACTTACGACTTACGACTTACACCTTTCCTTGAAACATCTCGTCTCTAAATTCGCATTGCATAGCGAAGTGTCTTATCATTAAGACCATAAATGCTCGGGTGAGAAGCTAACACGGAAGTAAAAGAATTAATGGGAGTCCGTATGAAAAAATTGATCACGCTCTTTATTATTATCGTTTATGTGCCTGTACTTGTATCAGCAAAAAAGTATCACATAACAAAAGCTGAAATTGTAGCTACAATCCATAAAAACGGTGTGGTTCATTTCGAAGAATCCAGAACCTACGATTTCAACGGTTCATTTAAATGGGTTTCCTTTGAGATGCCTAAACGAGGTTTTGACCGTTTACAAAATGTTCAGGTTTGGGAAGGCGATAAATTATATGCCCAAAATGATACAGAAGTGCCGGAAACTTTTGAAATTCGTGAAAAATCGAACAGATATATCATCAAATGGTTTATTAAAGCTAGCGATACTCAGAAAACATATACAGTTACATACGACTTAATAGGAGCAATAGTAAGCGATGATAATTGGAGTGAGTTTTACTGGACCTATTTGAGTAAAAACTGGGATAAACAAAATGAATTTGTATCGATAAAACTCCAATTTGAAGAAAATACAGACATTCGATTCTGGACGTTTAGTAATAGAACAACGAGTGAAACCATCGATCAATTAATGAATGGGTGGACGTATTCAGCAACAACAACAAGTAAGCGCCACGAAGTTAAGATACAGACTCAATTTCCGACAGATTACTTGAATTTACCTTCTTCAATAACAGGTGTTGTAGACCCCATTCAGCAAGAAAAAGTGTATCAGGATCATTTGTTAGATTTGGAACGAAAAGCAGCAAGGTCTGAAGTTTGGGCAGCTTGGGGATGGAAATTTTATGTTCCGATGTTGGTTATTCCGTTCTTCTTTTTCTTCCGATTTTACACAAGAAACAAACCGGAACACGGGCACATTGACGCCGCTGATTCGGCGCTTCCGGATTCTGTTCATCCCGCAATTGTAACCTATTTAATGAATTTTCGAACGGTTTCAATTGGAGCGTTAAAAGCTACCTTAATGAAATTTGTATTTGATGGAGTGATTCGTTTAGAGTACGAAGGTCGTGAAAAGAAAATGCTCGAAAATCGTCCGCTTATAAAAATTCACTTCACAGATGTACAGGAACTGGATTTAAAACATGAGTTTGAACGCGATTTTTACCGATTCTTAAAAGAGAGAAGCGAGAAGTACGAATACTTGGATGACATCTTTAAAAAGAACGGTCACAAAGTTCAATCTTGGCTCATGAAATGGACAAAACTGGTTAAAAAAGCAGCCAAACAAGAGTCTTGGTATGTTGAAGAATCAAAAACCGATATGTATTGGAATATTGCAGTTCAGTTACTGTTTATGATACTAGGGATTGCTTTTGTTGTGGCTGTTGGGCCATTAGGCGCTTTTATCATAGGAGTTCCGGGTGTTTTATTAGCATTATCAGGTGTGATTTATCACCGAAATGAAGACGGCGAACTGTTGTATCAAAAGATGGATACGGCTAAAAAAGCCATCAAAAATTTGAGAAAGAACAAACAAGATGTTTCCGGTTCAAGCAATTGGCCTTTATTTATTTGGGCACTGGCTTTAGGGAATACAAAAGCAGATGTTAAATGGTTGATTAAACAATGGCCGGCTGATTCAATCCCGAATATAAGTTTTGCAACGGCTTTAAATTCTGTCGATATGGTTTTTGTTTTAGATGATATCATCATGCTCACTCACGGGAATTATATGGGTACCGTAGGTGCCGGCGGAACAGCCGGAGCGGCTGCCGGTGCTGCCGGTGGAGGAGCCGGAGGCGGAGCGGGTTAATTCATCAAATTCCGGCTAAACTGAAATAACGTTCCGGCTCGATTTGCATTCGAATGCGCCACTCCATCGGAAATAAATTATTAATCCGATTTCCGGCCATTTTCCCGAATCCTAAAGGAATTCCGTGGAACAAAAATAGCACAAACCCTTTTTTGATGCCGGTTTCTACACGTAAGTCATCTCTTCGTAAATAGGTGATGGCTTGTTCATAATCCAAGTCAACTGTATGAAATTGATTCGGAATGCATAAATCAGAACATGCCCATTCTTGGTCAGGGCGTAGTTCATTTCCTTTTAATTCTCCGGCTCGAGCACCAGCTTTTACAACACTTAATTGAGATAAAAGTAAATGGATATCAGCGGATAAGTGTGCGGGAATAGCTAAAAAGGATTCGTTAAATACATACCACTCGAGAACTTTGTCGGAAAGATGTTGAACTAAATCGAGTTGAGACTTTGTAAGCGGTTTTAAGCTTGATTTTTTATTTCGATGTAATACTGTTGATGAATCGGGCAAATCAGAATGTTCGGGCTTTTGAATACATCCAAAACTGAATCCTTCTCCTTCCAGCACTCCCGGAATACAGCGGTAAAAAGGAGTATCGCCTAGTTGCAGAATATCGAAATCGGAAGCATTAGCGAGTGGAATCCATTGGGCTCCGGTTTTTTCAGCAAAAGAGCGTAAAACGAGTTCGTTTTCAAATGGATTTAATGTGCAGGTGCTGTAAATCAAATATCCGCCGGGTTTTAATGCCCGCCAAACATCATCTAAAATAGAAGTTTGCCGAGTTGCACATAATTGAACATTCGCGGGCGACCACTCCGAAATGGAATCAGGGTCTTTGCGGAACATTCCTTCTCCGGAGCAAGGTGCGTCAACTACGATAACATCAAAAAAGCCGGATAAACGCTTAAAATCTGCCGGTTCATTGTTAGTTACTACAATATTGGAATTTCCCCATTTGCTCACATTTTCGCGGAGAATCAGCGCTCGATTTCTAATAATTTCATTTGCTACAATAAGTGTATCTGATGGTAATTCAGCAGCAAGATGTGTTGTTTTACCGCCCGGAGCGGCAGAAACATCTAAAACGCGTTTAATGCGAGAGTCAGATGTAAGTAATTGACGAATTACGGCCCCGATAAACATACTTGATGCTTCCTGTACATAATAAGCACCGGAATGAAATAGCGGATCGGCGGTAAATAAGGGACGGTCATCTAAATAGAAACCGTTCGGTTCCCAAGGAATAGAGCGTAAAAGATTGGTTTTAGTGGCAGCCGATTTTAAAGGATTGAGTCGAATGGAGGTCGGCGAATCAGCCAGATAAGCTTGATGAATACGCTCAAAATGAGTCGGGAAATCTTTTTTTAATTGCTGAATAAAGGCTTCAGGTAACACGTTAAAATCGGTTTTTATTCACTTGGGGATGAAATCCGACAGCCCCAAAAAAGAGGCTGCCCAATTCCGGCAACCTCTAAAGGTAATAAGTCTTAGCGGGTAATTACGTAATAAATCACATAAAACCAGGAAAGTAAACCGTGTAAAATCGCCCAAAGAATAGATTTATTGACCGACCATGAAATAGCAATGGCTAAGGCGCTTCCAAATGTGATTCCGGATTTAACGGCTTCGTTACTTTTGCTCATATAAACTCCAGTTTTTTTGATTGATGAGATGGCGTGCCTGAACGAATTTTTGTTTAATCAGTTACAGTAAAATTCGTCACAAATAGTAACAAGAGGAGTCGATCGCAAAAAAAAAGCCGAAAAAGTATTTCGGCTTATAAATCTACAAGGTGATTTTACCTTCTTCGGTCGGGTTCATATCATACAGAGAAGAAACGGTAGATTGAACAGTTTTGTACCAATCAGCGCCGTGTTTATCATTAATTTCATAAAAATCGCCGAAATCATGAGGGCGAACGCGGTAATTCCATTCTTCTTTCTTTTCGTTGAATACCGGTTGGATATGCAATAATTCGTGGTAAACAAGCATGTAGCGAGTTTTAGAATCCAAGTGATCCCAAGCTTCACCGGAAATTTCAATCAGGTAATCGTATCCTGAATAATATTTCACTTCGCGAGAACATTTTAAACACTTCGCAACCACCGTTTTGCTGATGTTCGGATATACAAGTAAATAACCTACTTCAGCCGGACGTAAATCCATGTTTTCTTTTTTGATGACTTCTTTCGCAATCTCTTCCATTTCTGGAGATTCAAGCAATTCTTTTCCGCTAAGAGCAATGCGTCCGCTTGGGTCTAAAGCAGAAAGACTGCCGTCATCGATTGGTTCTAAAGGTTCTACATGTTCTTCCATGGTAAACGTCGTTTTAAAATTCTCATTGATATTTCGGGCGCAAAAGATACAGGTTTACGGCAATCAAAAGACCCGATTTTTACAGAATCTTTCATTTAATCGGCTTATCCTTAATTGATATGTGTAATCAACCTTTTTCATTTTGATTTTAAAGAAATACGACAGTACAAACCCCATTACAGAAGAACAAAAACAGAATTTCACCGCTTTTTTACACACCCATTTAGACCGTTTCGGCGACTCCGCAAAGGCGATTTCAACCTGTATCGATTACGTATTTAATCTTGGCGGTTTTATACAAACAGGCGAAATAGATGGTGCATTAGTGAGTGTTGCGGTAATAAATGAAACGGGAATGAAAGGTTATATTCCCGAGTATATTTTGGTTTACATAGCAACCGATTCAAAGAAAAGAGGCAAAGGCTTAGGTTCAAAAATGCTTCAGGAGATAATAAATACTTGTGATGGTGATATCGCCATGCACGTTGAGCCTGATAATCCCGCTATAAAATTGTACCGCCGTTTCGGTTTTACAAATAAATATTTGGAAATGCGCAGGGTAAAAAAAGAAGGATAATAATGGCATACATTCAGTTAAACAGGGAAAATCTAAAACACAATTACTTGTTTTTAGAAAATACCTTCCGCAAGTCGGGAATTGAATGGGGAGTTGTATCTAAACTTTTGTGCGGAAACCCATCATACATCAAAGAACTGATTGAGTTGGGAGCACGTGAATTACATGATACTCGTATTTCCAATTTGAAAACGATAAAGAGCCTCAATTCGGATATACAAACTGTGTATATAAAACCGCCGGCACCGGGAAATGTGAAAGAAATTATTGAATGTGCAGATGTTAGTTTCAACACGGAACTCACAACAATTCGACTTCTTTCTGATGAGGCCGTTCGCCAAAATAAACAGCATAAAATCATCATTATGATAGAAATGGGTGATTTGCGTGAAGGAGTTATGGGCGATGAACTCATCGAGTTTTATGGCAAAATCTTTGAGTTGCCTAATATTACAGTTGTCGGAGTCGGAACCAATTTAAACTGTCTGAATGGAGTAATGCCTTCTGAAGATAAACTGGTAATGCTTGGTTTGTATAAGCAGCTCATCGAAACCCGATTTGGAGTAAAGATTCCATATGTATCGGGTGGCACAACGGTAACGTTTCCATTATTGCTAACCAAACAATTACCTAAAGCTGTTAACCATTTCAGAATTGGTGAAGCACTTTTTTTCGGTGTGAACTTATTTACAGGTTCTACTGTTGACGGGATGAAAGACGAAATTTTTGAATTGCACGCAGAAATTATTGAGCTGCACGAAAAACCGATTGTTCCGGTTGGTGAATTTCAGGAAAATCCCTCAGGTGAACTCACCGAAATTAATGAAGAAGATTACGGTAAAACCACACATCGTGCCATTTTAGATGTTGGTCTATTGGATGTAAAAGCAGAGTTCTTGCACGCAAAAGATGCACAGATTCAAGTTATAGGTGCCAGTTCAGATATGTTAGTCATTGATTTGGGCGATAATGATAACCACTATAAGGTTGGCGATACCATTGCGTTTGAAATGCGTTATATGGGAGCTCTTGGATTAATGAACTCAGACTATATCGAAAAGCGAGTAGCTTAATTGGTTCGCCAGCCGGCTAGAAGTTCTCGGAGTTGTTTTAATGCCAAACCCATGTGGTTTTCAACGGTTTTAATGCTCATCTCCAACATCTCAGACGTTTCTTTGTACGAGAGCTCTTGCAGATAACAGAGTTCGAAAACCATTCTGCGCTTTTCCGGCATCGATGCTATGGCTTTATCGATAGCTGTTTTTAATTCATTGTTAATAACATCGCCGTCAGCATGCGGAGTGTCCGATTCGATGAGGTCAAATGTAGCGTCCTCATCCATTTTTTTTGTGTCTCGAACATGGTTTAAAAAGCGGGTATAGGCAATTCGAAATAGATACGCTCTAAGAGATTTTTCGGGGTCGATTTCTGAGCGGTGTTCCCAAATCCAAATAAACGCTTGCTGTATAATGTCTTCTGCGGTTTCCTCGCGAATCGATTTAGCTGTTAAAAAGCGATAGACTTCTGCATGGACGCCATCAAAAAAAGCACGAAAAGCTTCGTGGTCTCCCAATCTTATTCGCAGCGCCAAATCTTGAAACGATTTTGATCGATCATCGATGGCCAAGGCCAAAAATAGAAACACTTCAATCATGGCACGAATGATAGGCGCTTCGCAGGAAATATCAAACCTGTAAAACCATGTTTCATGTAAACGAAATAACGTAAACTATCGTTTAGTTGACAATATTTTAATATTAAATCATGTATCATTGGAAAAATCAGAAAGCAGAGGTAAACGTATGAATATTGGCATGATCTGTTACCCAACCTATGGCGGTAGCGGTGTAGTAGCTACTGAGTTAGGAAAAGGTTTGGCGATTAAAGGGCACAAGGTACATTTCATGAGTTATGCAAAACCTATGAGACTCAACGAGTTTCAGGCTAACATCATGTATCATGAAGTAGCGGTAAATGCCTATCCCTTATTTGAATATCCCCCCTATGATTTAGCGTTGGCATCGAATATTGTTGATTTGGTGAAATACGAAAATCTGGATTTAATTCACGTTCATTACGCGATTCCTCATGCTACATCTGCGTATTTAGCAAAACAAATTTTAGGCGAAGCCGGCCGACACATTCCGTTAGTTACAACACTTCACGGAACGGATATCACAATTGTGGGAAGTTCACCAAGTTATTTGCCGGTAGTGAATTTCAGTATTAATCAAAGTGATGGTGTAACGGCGGTTTCGGAGTATTTAAGAGATGAAACTTATTCACGATTCGAAATCAACAAAGAAATTCGTGTAGTTCCCAACTTTGTAGATGTAGAACATTTTCAGCATAGTGATAAAGCGCACTTCAAAAAAGCGATTTGCCCGGATGGTGAGTTTATCTTGGCGCATGTTTCAAACTTTAGAAAAGTGAAGCGTGTTGAAGACACCGTGAAGTTGTTCAGAAAAGTGTTGGATGCCGGAATTAAAGCGAAATTGTTGTTAGTCGGTGATGGTCCTGAGCGAGAAACAGTGGAGCAACTTTGCCGTGAGTTGGGCACCTGTAAACACACCTTAATGCTTGGTAAGCAAGAGAAAATTGAAGAAATCTTATCAATCGCAGATTTATTTTTATTGCCTTCGGGCTCAGAAACATTTGGTTTAGCTGCTTTAGAAGCAATGAGTTGCAGTGTTCCGGTTATCAGTTCTAATATTGGAGGCTTGCCTGAACTCAATATTCATGGCGAAACCGGCTATTTATGTGAATTAGGTGATGTTGATAAAATGGCGGAACATGCCATTGAAGTTCTGACCAATGAGGAATTACGTAAAAAACTATCCGTAAATGCCCGCAAGCGCGCCGAAGAATTCGAGATTTCTAAAATTGTAGAGCAATATGAAAACTACTACGAAGAAGTAAAAGAAAGTGTAGAGCGTAAAATTAAAGACGGAGAAAAACCGGCGGTAGTTTAATCACGTTTAAACAGATTACATTTGAGGCTTTCGAATTACAATCGAAAGCCTTTTTTTGTATGATTAGACCGATTCTGAATGTTGAAGCAAAAAAAATTGGCTTAGAGCTGATTACAGAATTCAAACAAGATTGCACGGGCTAAAAATACAACTATGAATGTTCGCCATTCGCCATTCGGCATTTTCGAGTGACCTTCCCCAACCGCCTTGTTTTCACATTCAAAAATCGTAAAAAGACTAGGATAAAGGTAACTTTAGCTCAGAAATTGCTAAAATCAGCCATCAGCCATCAGCCATCAGCCATCAGCCATCAGCCATCAGCCATCAGCCATCAGCCATCAGCCATCAGCCATCAGCCATCAGCCATCA
>SBGQ01000012.1 GCA_006226965.1 bacterium
CTATATTTAAATACATATAATGAAAAGTTTAGCCAAGTTTGTAAAAGAAAGAAGAAAAGAAGTAAATCTTACTCAGGAAGAATTTGCTGAACGTTCAGGGGTTGCTTTAACTGTGATACGCAAAATCGAACAGGGTAAAACCAACATGAATATGGATAAAGTGAATCTGGTTCTCCAAATGTTTGGACATTCCCTTGCCCCCGTTAATACTAAAGATTTAAAAGAATGAGACTAGGAAAAGTGTTTTATAAAGATTGCTTAGCAGGCATCATAACGGAAACAGATGATGGTGAATATCTTTTTCAATATGAAGAAACATACGTTGCGGAACATCCTAATGACTTCATTACGTTTACAATGCCTGTGTCATCAAAACCCTATTTTGAAAAACGACTATTCCCTTTTTTTGAAGGATTAATACCAGAGGGTTGGCTGTTAGATATCGCATCCGAAAATTGGAGAATCAATAAAAATGACCGTATGGGATTGTTATTGGCTTGTTGTAGAAATTGTATAGGAGCAGTTAGTGTGGAACCGGTGATGGAGGAAGATGGAAAATAGATGTTTATACTGCTATGAAGCAGTTGAAGAAGGACAAGACTTTCATGAGAAATGTTCGAAAATTTTTTTTGGGACACCTAAGCCTCCTGTAATTGAATATTCTCTTGATCAAATGCATGAACTTGCGAAAAAAGTGGTAGAACGAAGTGTTGCTGTTCCCGGTGTACAAGCTAAATTATCGATGACTTTAGTTAAAAAAAGCATCCATCAATCTAATACGAGATTAACTGTAGTTGGTGCTTTAGGTGGAGACTATATTTTCAAACCGCCTTCTGATACTTTTCCGGAAATGCCGGAAAACGAGCATGTAACCATGCAAATAGCTGCATCTTTTGGTATTCATGTGGTGCCCTCTTCATTAATTCGATTAAACTCAGGCGAGCTTTCCTATATCACGAAACGAATAGATAGAACAGACTCCGGTTCGAAGATTCATATGATGGATATGTTTCAAATCACGGAAGCATTTGACAAATACAGAAGCTCAATGGAAAAAGTAGGTGACACACTTGGGCTTTATTCTAGTAATCCATTGTTAGACAAAACCTATGTTTTTGATATCACCTTATTTTCTTTTTTAACGGGCAATAATGATATGCATTTAAAAAACTTCTCCATGATTGAAAGTACATCAGGTTGGGTGTTGGCTCCGGCTTATGATTTATTAAATGTTTCAATTATTCTCCCAAGTGATACCGAAGAGCTCGCACTAACCTTAGCCGGAAAGAAAAAGAAACTAAAAAGAGAACATTTTGAACAATGGGGAGAACGTCTTGGCTTAACTCCAAAACAAGTAAAAGGGAGTTTTAATCGAATGATAAAAAACAAACACCAAGCGCTCCATTGGATTAAACGCTCATTCCTTTCTCCGGAAATGAAAATAGCTTATCTAAAACTGCTGGATGAACGATATGCCCAATTAGGGTTAAATTAAGTGCACTTGTTTTACACCTTGTATTCAAAAGGTAAATGCTTTAGATAAGTGTATAATTCTCAAATCTTTTTAAGACATAAAGCTTTTTTTAGAACCCTATAAATAGAATGTTCCTATCTATTCAATGCCTATCCAATAGAGAAATATAAAGCTGAACTAGTCAGTTATATAAATGATGGTATAATCTAGACGAATTCACTACAGTTTGGATTACCATACTCGAACTAAAAAACACATACCACTTTACCTTACTCGCTCCTAACATTCGATTGTAAATTTCCGTTGAACACTTTATTAAAGTTGTTAATTATCCATCAATTCCCTTAATTACAACCCATAAGTAAGTAGAACTTATACAAAAACACGCATTGCACTTTTTATGACACATTTATTGCATTTTTTATTCAACAAATCCATGTTTTTATATAGTTTACGAAAAACGTTGTGGGATAAAAAGCGAAATAAAAAATGATGTGGAATTGCGTATATAACTAAGTTAGCTGCAATTTAAAATGACAGAAGAACCAGACTTTTACCGACCTCTAAGACAGGAGACTTTCGATGGTGAAAATTGTTTTTTATGTGGCAAAAAGAGTAATGCTAAAACTGCCGAACATATTTTCCCTAAATGGCTGCAACACAAATATGACCTCTGGGATCAAAAATTAATTCTCACAAATTTTTCTCCAATCCCATATAGACACTTGACAGTCCCATGTTGCCCTAAATGTAATAACGAAGACTTGTCTTTAATGGAAGAGAAGTTCCGCGGGTTGTTAGAAAAATCTTTTGAAGAGCTAAGTTTCCAAGATGAACTAACAATATTTCAATGGACAGCTAAAATCTTATATGCAACCAGATACAAAGAGCTTTCATTGTTGGTCGACAGAAAACAGCCTGACCTTGGCAAAATATTGACCCCTATGGAATTAGAAGGCTATTCTTCACTCCACTTATTTTTACAATCAATACGAATACCAACGACCTTTAATAAACCAAAACCTTGGAGTATTTTTGTTTTTCAGTGCGATGACGAAGAATTTTTCTATCACAACAATATCAATGCTCTATGTGTGTCCATGAAATTTGGTAGAGTTGCCATCACGATTGTTTTTGAAGAAAATAATCTGATTGAAGACTTCATGAATGGTTTTAAAAAGCTGAAAGAATATAAAATCAACTTTCCCCAATACTTAGAGATTAATAGCCACATCTTCTATAGTGCGATTCTCAAAGAAAATGTGCCTAAGTATATCTCCGCCTACAGTATGGATCAAAACCACCTGACAGTAAATACAATGGGACATTTGAGGTCAAGAGAGTGGGACGACAAGGAATTTGCCTCAATTTTCGACTATTTGCTAAACAGTTGCGGAATTGATATTGGACAAAGTGTTTATGTATCTGAAGGAACTCTGACCACCTTTCTTGTTGACGAAAATGGAGAACACTTGACAAAAAAACTTTTTAAAAAGTAAAAACTGCAGCTAACATCGGCTATAGCAAATGCGGGCTGAGTGCTTAAATATGAAGATATTACATCTAAATAAATTTACGGTAGGCGGACAAGATAGCGGCTTCGAAATCCCGCACTTGCCATAGCCAGGGCCGTTATATGTAATTATTTTTTGCCACTGAAAAAATGATGAAGCTCCCGCAATCGAATACATTCAAAAGCGAAAATGTTGGAAAAAAACGATACAGAAGAGTATTGTTTGTGGGAATTTTATCATGGATATGTTTCACAGGTATGATGAACAGAGATTTTCAACAG
>SBGQ01000150.1 GCA_006226965.1 bacterium
CGAATTCTCTTTGCCTCTGCCCTGGACGCTTTGTTATTACCTGACGCAAGAAACTCGAATGGGTCATTGATATCGCGATTTGTGGATACCTTCAGGCGCTTCCGATAGAGCGCATCCAACCCCCGGCGCGCAGAGTAAAACTTGTAGTGTATTTAATATTTTTGTAATTCTGTTTTTTTAGAATTTCACTTTCAACGTAATTGTGTCTATTAATGCCTAATTGAAGTGAAAATAAAGGACTTATTGAATCGTAACGTTTAACTGAGGGGAAATTCGTACCAACTACAAAACTCGTATATGTATTATGAACCTGAGCTTGCGCAGTAAATGAACTCAGCACAATTACAATTAGCGTTATTATCCAGGCTTTCATAAGTATAACCTAAACCAAGAGTTCCTCTATTTAATAACAGATACGTTGTTGTTCTCGAATTTGTATACCATTCCCGATTCCGGGCACTTTGCTGTCCCTTTTTCATCAAACGTTAAACGATGTCCGTATTCACTCACCCAGCCTATTTGTTTTGCCGGATTGCCTACAACCAAAGCGTATGGTTTTACTGGTTTTGTGATGACCGCACCGGCTCCAATTAATGCGTATTCGCCAATTTCATTTCCGCAGATAACAGTTGCATTAGCTCCGATTGATGCACCCTTCCGTACATAAGTCGGTTTGTATTCATCTTTTCTGATGATGGCGCTTCGCGGATTAACCACATTCGTAAATACCATCGATGGGCCTAAAAACACATCGTCTTCGCAAATAACTCCTGTGTAAATCGAAACGTTGTTTTGAACTTTAACATTTTTCCCTAAAACAACATCGGGGGAAACAACTACATTTTGCCCCAAATTACAACGCTCTCCAATTTTGCAGTTTTTCATAATGTGCGAAAAATGCCAAATCTTTGTTCCTTCACCGATTTCACATGGCTCATCAATTACTGCGGTTTCGTGTGCGAAATAGTTCATAGTTATTGTACCGTTAATTTAGTCGCAATTTAGGAAATGTTTTGGAGTCCATTGCGTAAGATTTACTAAGAAAACTTTCGTTAAAACATTTCATACATTTGTATTACATTGTAAGACACGTAATGATTTAATCCTTAATACCATGCAATCTACACTCACCATCCGACTAGACAATGACTTATATGAGCTGCTTGAAGCGGCCAGCCAAAAATCCGGCAGACCCAAAAGTGAATTAGTTCGAGAATCACTTAAAAAACAACTAAAAATTGAACGGTTCAGAGAACTACGTGAAAACATGTTACCATATGCCGAAAAAGCCGGTTTCTTAACTGATGACGACATTTTCAATGAAAATTCATGAGAGTTTTTCTTGATACTAATGTTCTAGTCAGTGCTTTTACAACTAGAGGAATCAGTTCAGAGATTTTCGAATCTATTATTCAATTTCATGAGTTTATTATTTCAACTGATGTATTACTTGAATTAAGTAGAATTTTAGATACTAAATTTCACGTCCCGACAGAAGAAATTCATGAACTAACATCTTATTTATCAACTTTTGAAATTGTTCACTTTTCTGCTGATAAAACACTCTACACCATAAGAGACCCAAATGACAATGCCATTCTCCACGCAGCAATTCAAGCAAAAGCAGATATCTTTATCACAGGAGATAATGACCTTTTGAGTATGGCTTCATTAGTTAAAGAACTTAGTATTCTTTCACCTAAAACGACTTGGTATATCTTTAAATCCACCCCATAAAAAAAGCGTGATTACTTTCGCAACCACGCTTCACTTTCATCAATAAACTCAATTATTTCCGAGCGGTGTAAACGATTGAATTCCAGTAATCTCACGACCTAAAATCAAACCGTGAATATCATACGTTCCTTCATACGTGTTTACCGATTCCAGATTTACCATGTGGTGAATCACTCTAAACTCACCCGTAATTCCGTTTCCGCCGTGCATATCGCGCGCAACTCGCGCAATGTCTAATGCTTTTCCACAGTTATTACGTTTTGCTAAAGAAACCATGCTTGGATTCAATTTTCCTGTGTCTTTTAAATTACCAAGACGCCAAGCCAACATTTGCATAGATGTGATTTCAGTGAGCATATTTGCCAATTTTGTTTGAATGAGCTGATTGGCTGCCAATGGCTTACCAAATTGTTTTCTATCCAACACATATTGGCGGGCTCTTTGATAACAAAACTCAGCGGCACCAATAACACCGAAAGCAATACCATAACGTGCGCTGTTCAAACACATAAACGGTCCTTTTAATCCGCGGATATCCGGGAAAACCATAGAATCGGGAACAAATACATCTTCAAAAACCAATTCGCCGGTTGTTGATGCACGTAAACTCATTTTATTATGAGTTTTCGGAGCTGAAAATCCTTGCTGACCTTTTTCAACTAAAAAACCACGAATGACACCTTCGTCATTTTTATTCTCTTTTGCTTTAGCCCAAACCACAGCTATATCAGCAATCGGAGAATTCGTAATCCACATTTTAGCGCCGTTTAAAACCCAACCGCCGTTTGTTCTAACTGCAGTTGTTACCATTGAACCCGGGTCTGAACCGTGATCAGGTTCTGTTAAACCAAAGCAACCAATCATTTCGCCGCTTGCTAATTTTGGCAGAAATTTCATTTTTTGCTCTTCAGTTCCGAACTCGGAAATCGGATACATCACCAAAGACGACTGAACAGAATTAAATGATCGGTAACCGGAATCAACACGTTCAATTTCACGGGCAATTAAACCGTAAGCGGTATGTGAAACACCAGCGCCGCCATATTTTGGGTCAATGGTTGCACCTAATAAACCTAATTCACCCATTTCTTTGGCAATACTGATATCAAATATTTCTTCTTGATTGCCTTTTAAAGCTCTTGGTTCCAAATTCGCTTGTGCATATTCCCGAGCCGATTCCATAATCATGCGTTCGTCTTCGGTAAGCAGTGCTTCAAACTGAAACGCATCATCGATATTAAAATTCACTTTGGACATAGTCTTGTTTTTTGAGATTAAGTTGCACGAAAATACGGTATTTCAAGCATGTATTGGACGTTTTTGTCGGAAAAAAACGCTTTTTCAAACACCCGAAATCAAAACTAAGGTTTAGTGAGTTTAAACCTTAGTTTTTCAAAATTTGAATGTCAATTACTACCTAAAGCAGCTTCTTTATACTTGCTAAAATATCCGCGACAAATGCTTCGGGATAACTTACTTTCGTTTCGTTGGTTGTGAAAAACGGATTCATTAAGGTTAAACGAATTAAAACCAAACCCTCTTCATCCAATTGTGCATTCCATTTTTCTGCATACGATTTTATATAGGCTCCGTACGATTTCATCCCCAACTGAGTTTTTGAAACGAAGAACGAGCGATCTGTGCTACTGGAATACTGCTCATATAATTTTAATGTTCGGCGGTTTGTCATCGACAATGGTTCATATGGTTTTGCGACTGTAAATAAGCATATATTGGTTTCGCTATGCGGAGCAATAAAAATATTAGGCGATGCTTCGGCTAGAAGTTTTTCTAAAAGAACTCGAGCTTTTATGGTTCGATTTAAAATCATCCCGTATCCATCTGCATCAAATCCTATTGTTTTTGATGTGAGCCATGTTGAAACAGCTCCTGCAGCCGAGCGTGAACCTTCAATAGTTTGAGGGCCTTTATCTTGTTCCGGCTTAAAATCTATATACGGCGCATGAATTGTATTCAGATAATATTCATTTTTGTTTTGGGTGATAAACGCACCGCTCGCGTACGGAACATATCCCAATTTATGCGGGTCGATAGTTATCGAATTTGCAGACCCCATTGCATTTAGTGCGAGTTTCATCGAATCGGATAAATAGGGATTTTCTTCTCGTTCTAAAGCACAGAAAAAACCACCGTATGCCGCATCAATATGATGCCAAATATGAATTCCATCGTGCTCTTTTAAACCTTTTAAATATTCATCCACTTCGTTAATCGGATCAAAATCTCCCATTTCAGTTGTTCCTGCAACTGAAACCACCATTAAAATAGGTCTGTTTTGTAAACGTGCTTCACGAATTTGTTTTTTCAAATCCAACACGTCCATTTTACCGCGATAATCCAGTTTAACCGGCCAAAATGCATCATCACCCAAACCAATTAATCGAACGGCTTTTTCCCAGGAATAATGTTTGTTCTGTGGCACTAAAATCACAGGGCCACGATAGTTTACCCCGAAAATTCCTTTAAGTTTTTCGGCAATTTCATAGGGATTGTTTTTTAAGATGTGATAAGGAAGCAAGGATTTTTCTGATGCGCCAAGTTCGGTATAAAGCTCGTTATACTTTTCCCAACCCATATGAGCTGAATCGAAAATATTCAAATTTTTGCCCTGAGTTTTTGCAAGCGCTCCGAGAGTGAGCCACAAAGACAATCGCATTCTCGCACGCAATAATCCTTCAAAATTGGCAACGGTTCCGCCAGAAGTAAAATGTCCGACTGCTTGTTCCGGATTAAAACCCAGCATCGTTGCTAAATCAGAAATAGCTTCGTCTTCGATTTTTATCCCTATTCGAGAAGCTTCTCCCGTAATATTATTCGGGTTGTGGAGCAGCGTGATGAAATGTCCCATAAGCGCCGGCAACGATATTTCGGCGACCATGTGACCAATATATCTTGGGTTGAACGTCGGAATTTCACTATTAAAACGACGTAATATCGTTGTTACGTGACTTTTAAATGTATCTATTTGAGAACGATATTCCGTTAACTGCTTGTCTTTCTCTGTAATCGCCACTCCATCTTCGGGATGAAACGTTTTTCTCCAGGCATACCAATCCTGAAAAATCTCGCTTATTAAATCGTTTACTAAATCGGCATTTTCTGATTTCGGACCAAGAAAGAATGTTTTAAGCGAGGTCTCGATGGGATCAAATGCTTGCAGGTCTTCGGACACTTCTGGTTTTCTCATAAGCCAAATACTATTAATTTCGCCCAAAGATACATAAATAAGACAATTAAGTACGATTTCTATTGCCCTTGAAATCTCACAAACCATGAATACTTTTGAATAGTACTACCGAAATAATGAAAGTATGTGTATATTAATTCAATATTAAACTATTAAACGTAGATATTTATGGTAGAGTTTGGTCTTTTTACGTTCGCTGATGTGAATCCCAATCCAGAATTAGGTCGTGCTGAAAACACACGTCAACGATTTATTGATTTGATGGAAGAAATCAAAGCCGGCGATGATTTGGGTTTTGATGTTTTTGCAATCGGCGAACACCATAGACCGGATTATGCTGTTTCTGCTCCGGCAGTTGTACTTGGTGCTGCTGCGTCTATCACCAAAAACATCCGTTTATCTAGTGCCGTAACCGTATTAAGTAGTGAAGATCCGGTTCGTGTTTTTCAACAATATGCTACAATTGACCAAATTTCAGGCGGGCGTGCTGAAATTATGGCTGGACGTGGTTCTTTTATTGAGTCTTATCCTTTATTTGGATTTGATTTGAGTGATTATGATGCTCTTTTTGCAGAAAAACTCGAATTATTGATGAAAATGAATGAGCAAGAGCACGTTTCATGGAAAGGCAAACACCGCCCATCTTTTGCAACTACCGGAATCTATCCAAGACCGCTTCAACCTAAAATTCCGATTTGGCTTGCTGTTGGCGGAACACCTGAATCTGCTGTTAGAGCTGCAAATCTTGGCTTACCAATGGCATTGGCAATTATCGGTGGAATGCCGGAGCGCTTTGTTCCATTTGCGAACTATTACAAAGAACATGCAAAAGCATCAGGAAAATTCGGCGAAACCATTCCATTGGGAATAAATTCACATGTTTATGTGGCAGAAACCTCGCAACAAGCCGGTGATGAAATGTATCCTCACTATTCTGCGATGATGAATCGAATTGGCAGAGAACGCGGTTGGCCTCCGATGAGCCGCGAATCTTTTGATGCGGGTCGTGATGCTCGCGGCGCTTTACTCATGGGAAGTCCACAACAAATAATAGATAAGTTGTTATTTGAATACGAAATATTCGGTTATACTCGCTTTATGGCTCAGGTTAGCATGGGAACCATGCCACACGTCAACGTGATGAAATCCATCGAGTTATTAGGGACGAAAGTTATTCCTGAGGTGAAGAAAGCTATAGGGAAATAAAAAAGCCCTCCATTGAGGGCTTGTGCTTAAATCAATTCCTTTGCCAATAATTTACCGATTACCATACGTTGAACTTCACTTGTCCCTTCTCCAATTTCGAGGAGTTTGGCATCACGTAAAAAACGTTCTACATGATACTCTTTCGTGTAGCCGTAACCACCATGTATCTGAATCGCTTCTAAGGCCGCTTGAGTTGCCAATTCTGATGAAAACAATTTTGCCATGGACGCTTCTTTGGTATATACCTTTCCTTGGTCTTTCAAGCAAGCTGCTTTTAACACCAACAATCTGGCGGCTTCTGTCTGAACAGCCATGTTTACCACTTTCCATTTTATAGCCTGATTTTCATAAATAGGCGTACCAAATTGTACTCGTTCGTGCGCGTATTTAATAGCTTCTTCCATTGAACCTCGAGCAATACCTACACCAATGGCTGCAATTCCAACTCTTCCGGAATCCAAAACTTTCATGGTATCAATAAAACCCATTCCAAGCTCTCCCAATAAATTCTCTTTAGGAATCCGACAATCTTCAAAATACAATTCGCAGGTATCGGATGAATTCATACCCAGTTTTTTGAGTTTTGGCCCATGAGAAAATCCCTTAGTTCCTTTTTCTATGATAAAAGCACTAATTCCTTTGGCACCTTTACTTCTGTCAGTAACCGCCAGAACCACAAATATTTCGCCGACTGAACCTTGTGTGATAAAAATTTTAGAGCCATTTATTACCCATTCATTTCCATCCAAAACGGCTGTTGTTTTCATTCCTGATGCATCAGACCCGGAACCCGGCTCAGTGAGTCCCCAACCGCCTAATTTTTCACCTTTAGCAAGCGGAGTTAAAAATGTGAGTTTTTGTTCATGAGTTCCGGCAATTGCGATATGCCCTGAACATAAACTGGTATGCGAGGCAACGGTTAAAGCCAATGAAGCATCCCATCGGGCGATTTCTTCAATTGCCAGAGCAAAACTCACTGTATCCACTCCTGAACCACCATATTTCTCATCATGAACCATTCCCATGAATCCCATTTCGGCGAGTTGTTTTACTACTTCATGCGGAAATTCTTTTGATTCATCCCGCTCCATAACGCCCGGTTTTACAACTTGTTCAACAAAGTCTCTCATGGAATCCCGAATCATTTTTTGATCTTCTGATAAGTCGAAATTCATAGTTGTACCTACTTCTAAAACGTTCATAACTGCCTTAATTTGATTAGAAAAACGCTTCCAAGATACAAAGATTTTTTTTGATGTCGGATGTCGGATGTCGGATGTCGGATGTCGGATGTCGGATGTCGGATGTCGGATGTCGGATGTCGGATGTCGGATTTTAGAAATTGTTGATGGTTGATTTCGCTTCGCGGTTCTACGCTGCGCTTCGAATCTGATTGTTGATGTTTTATCTCGAAGCGAAAATCCTTCTTTCGCCTGAAAATCCAAGGACTTCACGAAACATGAACTGAAGAAGGTTTGGGAGATGTCAACTGATGTTGGATTGTAATTATTTTGATGGTTGATGGTTGATTTTTGATTTAAACCTGGATACCCCATACTCCATACTCCATACTCCTCAAACCTGAAACCTGAAACCTGAAACCTGAAACCTGAAACCTGAAACCTGAAACCTTTACACCTTTACACCTTTACACCTTTTCAACATATACCTTTTCAAACAGCGCCATATCGAATCGGATGTTCATCAACTATCTGAATCATTCCATCAACTAAAAGCCAATCCAGATACCCGACAACTTCTGAAATAGGTAAGTACGCAAGCTTAGGTTCTTTGGCAAAAGGAAAAATCGCCTGTGTAATTTCAAGCAAGGTCATCGGCTTATCCAACAGTTTATAAATCCGTTTTTTTCTGATTTGATGAGAACTATCATGTTTATGCCAAATTGCTTCCGGATTCTCAAAACTATTACCGTGCCCGGAAAATATTCGTTTTCCGAAATCTGCTGTCTGTTTCATGGATGTTCTGAAATCCAGTAATGAGTTTCTTTTCTCGCCGGTTTCTTGATTAAAAGCTATCAATGCGTTACTGCTTATGTGCTCAATCAACACATCTCCGGCTATCACAAAAGCTTCGTCCAAACATTCAAAAACAGCATGTCCCCAAGCGTGACCCGGCATATGATGTACTTTAAATGGCACTGTACCGCAATGGATTACATCTCCGTCAATTAACTCATCATCAAGCAAAATCGGATCCATAAATTGTTTGAACCAATTGTATTGCATCTCAAAATTAGTAATCCAATCTGTCGGAATTCCGTGTTCTTCAAAAAAGTGAGTAAACGGCGCATAATTTTCGGTTTGCTCTACATACGGAACCAACTCATGCAATGCTACAATTTCAGCCTGACATTCTTCTGCGAGTACTTTTGCCGCTCCGTGATGGTCTGGATGTGCGTGAGTTAACCAAATTTGTCTGATTTGATGAGGATGTACGCCTTCCTTTTTTAAAAATTCATGAACGACCGATAGCCCGTCTTGTGTTTTAGGTCCACAATCAACCAAGATAAAATCCCCATCAGATTCTAATAAATAAGCCCAAACATCGCCTACAAGAAATGGTGTTGGTATTTTAATTGGCTTGACATTAATTTTATCGTACTTAAAAATTTCCATCGTCAGGATTGGTGTAGATGACTTTTTCACTTCGTTTTTCGGTTCAGGACGCATTTAAACCCGCCCTTCAGTTTGCAGATTTCCAAAAAATGGAATCCGGCTTATCGGCTCAGGATTTTACAGAGCATTTCCACGAATTTACGCACCTGAATATACCGCCTTCGGCATATCAAAGTGTTCATTTTAGTGATCAGAAAAAAGACGGGCATTGGATGCTTGCCTTTCTAGATTCTCTCCGAAAAGCAGAATTACAACTCATTGAAGAAACCTTACACCCAAGCGACAGAGCCGATTCTTGGGGATATTCTATGATTCAATCCGTGCAAAAACGTCTGCCTGAAAAGAAAGACGAGCTCGATAAATTTATTTTTTGGTTTCAAATCGGAAGCTTCGAAAAATCCGGAGTTTGGAAAGTCGATAAATATCAAATTTTAGCCATTCTGAACCAGGAAGCAGAAGATTCATTTCTTCATCTCTGTCCTTCATTCAAAAAATCTGTATTGGAAGAATCTGTTTTACGCCTACCTGACAGAATCGATGTTTTCCGAAGTCCATCTTGGGAAATCCATTATGAAAACCGAGTGGAAGGCTCGAAAGTGATTAAAAAACCGGTGGGAATTATACATAAACTCACATTGGACACTTTGATTGAATCTCGCGGTGAAAAAACAAAGAAAGCCATCAAACAAGGAATTGAACAAGCGCAAAATCAAACACAACGAACTGAATCCGATCGAAAAAAAAGTATCCCGAATGTTTCTTTTGATGAAATTGGAGGTATAGAACCCATCATAAAAACAGTTCGTGAAGTAGTTGAACTTCCTTTAAAAAATCCGGATTTATTCACGTACATGAACATAAAACCGCATCGAGGAATTTTGCTTTACGGCCCTCCGGGGTGTGGAAAAACCATGATTGCCAAAGCCATCGCCAACGATATTCAGGCACACTTTATCTCCGTAAAAGGCCCCGAATTATTGAACAAATACTATGGTCAATCGGAAGAAAACCTGCGCCAGTTGTTCAATGAAGCGTCTGAAATGCAACCTTCCATTATCTTTTTTGATGAGATTGATGCAGTTGCTCAAAAACGTTCGGGCGAAGATAACCTCCGTATTGAAGCCAAATTCGTAAATCAATTGCTTACGATGATGGACGGAATTGAAGATTACGGTTCAGTCTGTGTGATTGCAGCTACTAACCGGCCCGAATTATTAGATTCAGCACTTTTGCGTCCCGGCAGATTCGATTACCAATTAAATGTGCCGAAACCGGATTTAGAGGGCTGTAAAATGATTTTCGACATCAACACGAAAAAGATGCCTGTTTCAGAATCGTTCCGATTGGATGAATTTGCACATCATTTAGAAGGCTTAACAGGAGCTGAAATCGCCTTTATTACTCGTGAAGCAGCCTATAATTGTCTGCGCAGGAACTATGATTTAGATGGCGACGCCTTTGAAACACTCAGTTCGTTAAATTCTTTCGATCATTTAAAGATTGAAGAAAGCGATTTTCTGGTTGCTCTTAAGCGATTGAAATCCAAGACATAAAGAAATTCAAAAAAAATGAATTTTTTGCTTGCATTGGGTATGCTATCCTTTTTATCTTTCGTGCCTGTCAAAAATTTGACCTGAATCGGTAGCTCAGTCGGTAGAGCAACGGCCTTTTAAGCCGTGGGTCGAGGGTTCGAGTCCCTCCCGATTCACGGAAAAGCCATCAGCAATGATGGCTTTTTTTGTTTTGGGGAATTTGCTTAATACTCTTCGATAATCCGACTCACCAAGCGCTTGAAATCTTCTTTGCGTAATTCACCAACTTCTTTGATTTCCGCATGATCAAGCTTCACTTTACTCACACCTGTTGCCATATTAGTTACCAATGTAATTCCAAGACATTCAATCCCTAACTTCGTTGCATAATTTAATTCGGGAGCGGTCGACATCCCAACAGCATCACCACCCATCAAACGAAAAGCGCGGATTTCAGCTTTGGTTTCGTACGAAGGGCCAGTCACATACAAATACGTTCCCTGCTGAACAGGAATTCCCAATTCTACTGATAATCGTTTTGCCAATTTCAGCATAGCATCGGGTTTATAGCGAGCCAGAACACGCTCCCCAAATGGGTTGTAAGGAAATCCTGTGTTTACGAAATCATCAATCAGCATTAGATCGCCGACATTAAAACGAAGATTGATTCCACCCGCTGCATTGGAAACCAACATTAATTTTGCACCCATTTCATGAGCAATTTTCACAGGAATTACGGTTTTATCAAAGGAATGACCTTCGTAATGATGGAAGCGTCCGGCAAACACCAACACGCACTTATCAGCAATATATCCGATTGACAAAGAACCCGAATGCCCCACAACGGTTGTTTCCGGCAATCCGTCCAATTCGTGATACGGAATGGTAATCGAGCGTTCTAAATTATTCTCAAAACCGCCTAAACCGCTTCCGAGAATTACGGCAGCATCAACTGCTTTGTATCCGCGATTTACCAATGTTGTTTTTATGGCCGCCAACTGTGTATCTGTCATACTCAAATCAATAACTATTCTTCAAAATTCGATTTTCATCAGGCTAATTATAGCTGATTTCAATTCGTATATCGGTTCGAAGATACAAATTCAGGGTTCAGCATTAAACAAAAAGAAAATCACAACTAAGGTTTAAATGAACTAAACCGCAAAACGATTTTAAATGCGGGGAAAGTTTCGATTTTGACTGGTTTTTATCAGGAAACAAATACGCCGATTTCCTATATTTCGCCCGAAAAAAGCGGTTCCAGAACAGCCTCTCGGGTCTTGCTGCTTACCGCAAACAGAACCTACACTTTAGAAAAACTGATTGTTTATGAAATTCAGTGTTTGCATTAAACAGGTGCCGGATGTAACAGCACCCATTCAGATTAAAGAAGGACAGCTGCATCAAGATGCTGACCGTTTAGTACTTGATGCCTACTCAGCTTCTGCTGTCGAAGAATCTCTCGTTTTAACTGAAAAACACGGCGGAAATGTTGAAGTTGTTTCTGTCGGGCCAGAAAAAGCTAAAGAAACCATCCGCAAAGCATTGGCAATGGGCGCCGAATCTGCTGTTCATATTTCAACAGATGATAATGCTTCTTACGATTCGCTTTCATACGCTAAAATTTTAGCCGCTTATTATAAAAATCATTCTTTTGATGTTATTGCGGTGGGAAAACAATCTCAGGATACCGATGCAGGTTTAACCGGCGGAATGTTAGCCGCTCTCTTAGATTTGCCGTTCGCTACAAATGCAGTGGGTTTAGAAGCAGATCCATCAGCTAATAAAATAATTGTTAAGCGCCAAGGTGATTCCGGACAAGAAATGATTGAGTTACCGATGCCTTGTATCGTAACCTGTTCAAATGACATGAACGACCCACGTATTCCGTCTTTAAAAGGAATTATGGCGTCAAAAAAGAAACCGGTTGACACAAAAACCTTAAGTGATTTAGGTTTGGATGCAGCTTCCTTACAAGCTGATATGAAAACTCAGGTTTTAGGTTTCCAAAGCTTACCGCAACGTGAACCCGGTAAAAAGTTTGAAGGTGATGCCACAGAATTAGTCGGCACCTTGATGAATGCCTTACAAAACGAAGCAAAAGTTCTTTAATACACCGATTATGTCTAAGATTTTAGTTTATTTACCTACCGCTGACGGAAAAATTAAACGCTCAGCTTTAGAAGTACTTTCACATGCTCGTGTTCTTGCCTCTAAAAACGGATTAACGCTCGAAGCACTTGTAGTAGATGAAAACCCGTCCGTTTTTGTTGAAACGGCTGCTAAATATGGTGCTGCAACTGTTCATACGGTTCAAAATCCATTGTTCAAACAACACTTAAATGCTCCATTGATTCAAGCTTTGGAATCAGCTATAAAAACCAGCGGAGCTAAATTTTTCGCTACTCCATCTATGGAAGCCACCAAAGATATTTTGGGCGCATTGGCTGCAAAACTAAATGCTGGTGTTTTACCGGATGTTGCTTCTTTTGATATTGAGGGTGATGCTATTGTGGCTTTGCGTCCGGTTATGGCTGCAAAAGTACTTCAAAAAGTAAAATCGACCGGAAATGTAGTCTTGGTTTCAGTTCGTTCAGGTTCATATGATGCAAGCGAAGCACCCGTTTCTGGCTCTGCTAATACACTTACTTTTGAGCCGGATGCCAACTCAATTAAAGCGTTTTTACGTGAAATTCTTAAAACAGCTGGCACCGGAGTTGATTTATCCGAAGCAAATGTTGTGGTTTCTGGCGGACGCGGCGTAAAAGATGAAGACGGACGTAAAATGCTGGAAGATTTAGCAGCATTGATGAATGGTGCTGTCGGTGCTTCACGTGCAGTAACTGAAAGCGGCTTATTCCCTGCAACCGCGCAAATCGGTCAAACCGGAAAAGTTGTTTCACCTGACTTGTACTTTGCTGTCGGTATATCTGGAGCAATTCAACACGTAGCAGGAATGTCGAATTCTAAAGTTATTGTGGCAATTAACAAAGACCCAGATGCACCGATTTTCCAATATGCAACCTATGGTTTAGTCGGCGATTTGTACAAAATCATGCCGATTTTAATCGAAGAAATTAAAAAAATTAAAGCTGCATAAGCTTGCCTTTATCGACTCATCAGCCTAAACTGGTGAGTCGTTTTTTTTCTGTAAACATGTTATGGATGACTCATGGATGATAAATTTGATTGTATAATTGTTGGTGGCGGAATTGCGGGTTTAAGTGCCGCATTAACTTTAGCAAAAGCCAACATGCGCTTTCTTTTAATTGAGCGCGGTGAATTTAGCGGCGCTAAAAACGTTTCAGGCGGTGTGCTTTGGGGAAATGATTTAAACCGTTTGGTTCCAAATTATTGGGAAGAAGAAGATGCCGGGTTTGAGCGTTTTATTAAACATCGCCGATTAACTTTTGCCGACCACGAATCATCTTTTTCATTGGATTTTAAATCAGCGCACTACGAAAAACCGCCTTATGCAGGTTTGGTAGTTTTGCGTTCAAAGTTTGATAACTGGTTAGCGGGAAAAGTGGAAGAAGCCATTGCGGCAAGCGATTTTCCTGAAGAGAGTTTTATCGCAACCAACATTCTCGTTGAAGAAGTCATCAAAGAAAACGGAAAAGTTGTTGGAATTCGCGCCGGAGAAGAGCAGTTTTTTGCTGATTGTGTGATTATTGCCGAAGGTGTTAACAACTTACTAACACGTCAAATTGGGCTGCAAGACGATTATGTTCCGGCAGATTACATGGCAACCGGAATAAAAGAAGTCATTCGATTTGACCAAAAAGTTCTTGAAGACCGCTTCCAATTAAAAGAATTAGGCGGAATGTCCAACGAATTTGTCGGCGCATCTATTACCAACGGAATTGAAGGCGGTGGCTTTCTCTATACTAACAGAGATTCGGTTTCCATCGGATTGGTATTAAGCATTAAAGACATGCGCGAAAAGCTAAAAAAGAGCGGGAAAAGTATTTATGACGTGCTTAACGATTTCAAAAAACATCCGGTTGTTGCAGAAATGATTGAAGGCGGAGAAATTGTTGAATACTCTGCTCACGTAGTTTCGATGGGTGATATGCGTGTAATGCCAAAAGAAATTTATGCGGATGGCGTGATGCTTACCGGCGAAGCAGCCAACTTGTTGATGAACTCCGGAAAAGCTATTCAAGGTATGGATTATGCCATGCATTCAGGAATTTTAGCAGCTGAAACTGTTGTTGAAGCTAAAAAAGCAGGTGATTTCTCAGCTAATACGATGAAAAATTATCGTGCTAAATTGGAGAATTCTTATGTGTTGAAAGATTTGAAAAATCTGCAGGGCGCCGTTCATTTATTGCACGACAAAACCCTGATGAATGATGTTCCAAATCTTGTGTGTGATTTTGCGAAACAGTTCTTTACCATTAAAAACGAACCCACTGAACCAACTCGCAAGTTGTTATCCAGATCGATAAATAAGCACAGTTCGTATATGGACTTGCTCAAAATCGGCTTGAAAGGTGCCAAAGCGTTGTAGATGTCGGATTGTAGAAATTTTTGATGGCAGATGGCTGATTTTTGATTTATAAAACCTAAACCCATACTCCATACTCCATACTCCTTAAACCTTATACCTTATACCTTATACCTTTTTTATGAAATTACTTACTATCTCAGAACGACTCGGAATGGTGAATTACCGAAATCAAGGTAAAAGTCAGGCAACACCACATATCAAGGTAAATACAGATATTTGTAACAGCACTTGCCAGCACAAATGCACCACAATGGTTTGTCCGGCCAACTGCTATACTTTAGATGAAATGAACAAGGTACACTTCCAGTTTGAAGATTGTATTGAATGCGGAACCTGTATGTTTGCCTGCGACCAAGGCGCTGTAAAATGGAGCTATCCTGACCCTGAAAATGGCCGTGGTGTAAACTGGAATTTCGGATAATCTTTCTCGAAAAATTTTCAAAGGGATGCTTAACAGCTTCCCTTTTTTATTTGATAAATAATTCACTCACAAAGTATTACGTCTTTTAGGTAGCTATTCAACATAAATTTAATGTTCACTTGTAAGGATTTTAAACACCTAGCATCTATTGAGCAGAACAAGAATTAAACAAGTGAATTATGAACAATCAAATCTATTCCTTATGGCAGGAAAGTTTTAAACTGGTAAGCCAATTACATGCGCACGCATCTACATTTCCAAAGAAAGATGTAATCGGATTAAGAGCTCAGCTTGAGCATATCGGCATGGAATTCATGAACCAAATCGCTGAAGTAAGTACAGCTTCCACATTACGTGAAGTTCGAAAAAAACTAGCTGAATCCATCGTAACACTTTCCCGAGTTTCAGGAATCTTAAGTATGGCAAAAATCACTTTTTCTATGGATGATTTAAAACTTCAAATGGGAATAACCTTAGTCCAAACCTTAATTTCACAAATTCAAGACACTATTCTTGCTGCACCGGCCAGAATGAGCGCCTAAAATTTTGATAGCCTAGTAGATGTTTAGTTTGTTTGGAGGGTAAAAGAAAAAGGCTCATGATTTGAGCCTTTTTTTATTTGTGAATATGCTCTTAAAATCAATCAAAACAATAGAATTAAACTGAAATAAATCAATTGTGCTACCATACTGTGCATCGCTAATTTCGAAATTTTGAAAAATTTAATGTGCTCTATTATCGGATAAGCTACCAATGCACCAATTATCCACCAAGCAATGTAATTTTGAATAGGAATTTCTCCACCCAACCATTTCCAATACCCTAATTTTATGGCAACAGGTTCTAGAAAACCATCAAACAACATCATCAAATAACCTATAAAAAGAGCTTGAATTATAGTATTCATTGATGAGAAACGGCCGTAAATCTGAGCCAAACCTATAGAACCTAAACATGCACCAGCCCATGCCACTCCAATAACTAATGGCACAGAAAAAACTCTCGGATATAAATATTCGGTGTAATAATAATTTCCGAAAATCACACCTGTTTTCACTCCGATTATCTCAATTACAATCGTTATCAATGCTGTAATTCCGAACCATGTATAGGTTTTCTTCAACAAATATTTAGGAAAGGAAGCAATTGGAACGAGTCCGGTAATTAGCATTACTAACGGTGTTAACCATTCCATTGCCGTTTCGAACATTCCAAGAATATGCCATAAGGCTCCAAATATCAGGAGTACATATAAGGCTATTATGACATACCATTCTTTCTTTTTATCTAACACGATACCTCCGAGATTCATACCGAATTGTAATCCATAATAAAAGCGATAAACCGTACAAAAAATCTTCGATTGGAATGGTATAAACCAACCATTTTAACTGATAAGCATAATCGTACAAAACAACAGGTCGTGCAGTCAGATATCCATTAAAAACCAATGTAAAAACAAGTATAAGCGAACAATACAACCAGGTATTTCGCCAAATAAACAGGTTCGATTTATAGAAGTAGTCCGTCAAAAAAACGACACTCAAAACAGCTAAAACCAATCCTGTGTACTCTAGACCACTATTGAAAACCCAAAAAGATAAAGCAAATAAAACAGCTCCCACACCAACCGACGGGAATCGGCTCAGCACTTGTTTATCGGAAAAATAAGTCTGTAACACTTCCCAAGAGAATAAACAGGCATAAGGAACGGTGAAAAAAAACAGCCATTCCCCCAAAGGTAATTCTAGAATTCGTGCTGTTCCGGCGTATTCATCATTAAACCACCAATGTCTGTGAGTAACCAGACTATCCCACAAAAGAAAAACCAAAACCGGCAACCACATTGCCGAAACCCAAATTCCCCAATGCTGCCTAAAGTTCACTCGTTTATCAAAACTTAAGAACAATGGCCCGGCTAGAATTACACTATTAAATAAAACGTATTCATTCATAATTGGCAGAACAATGATTTACCTTGATTCCGTTCGTAAAATACGTGGTTGAAAGATTAATAAATGTTGAAATACATCGCTATTTTGTTCAGGAATTCAGATTTTTAAACGATTTAATGTTAAATCGTGTTTGAGATAGTATCTCAATAATTGAAGCTTACGAACATGCCAAAAATTGTACTTATTTCCGGAACAGACCGACCGGATTCAAAACCACTTCATTTAGCGCGTCTTGCAAAAAAAAAATACCAAGCATTAGGCGTGGAAACAGAAATTTTAAGTTTAGCTGATTATCCTTATCACGCAATAATCGGCGGAAAATACGATTCTGAAACTCCTGAAATTCAATCGTTTAATCAAAAATTATTACAAGCCGACGGACTCGTATTTTTTGTTCCTGAATACAATGGTTCATTTCCGGGTGCTCTAAAATTTGCACTAGACCATCTTCCCTATCCGCCTGTTGAATTGGTTCATAAACCGATTGCTTATGTGGGTGAAGGTAGCGGAGCTTTCGGCGGACAACGCGCTGTTGAGCAGCTTCAAATGATGTTTAATTATCTAAATGCGTTTAATTACCCCGAACGTGTTTTTATCCAGCGAATTAATTCCAACTTTGATGAAGAAAAAGGAATTACAGATGCCTTTACTGCTAAACTTTTTGATGAGCAATGCACCGGATTTGCTGCTTTTGTTAAACAACAACACGCCACTAAATAAAAAAAGCCGCTTAAGCGGC
>SBGQ01000134.1 GCA_006226965.1 bacterium
AAATCAACAATCTGCCATCATCCATCAAAAATTTATAAACTCCGACATCCGACATCCGACATCCGACATCCGACATCCGACATCCGACATCCGACATCCGACATCCGACATCCGACATCTCACAACGTTCCTTTTGAGCTTGGGATCTGATTTAACACTCTTGCGTTACGTTCCAAAGCCGCTCGCAAACATCGCGCAAATCCTTTAAAACAGGCTTCCACTTTGTGATGATCGTTATCTCCGCGAACCGCGATATGCAAGGTTGCTTTCAGGTTTATCGCTAAAGAATAGAAAAAGTGTTCCAGCATTTCGGTCGGAAATTCACCCACAAACTCACGTTTAAACTTGCCTTTGAATTTCAAAAATGGACGTCCTGATAAATCCATCGTCACTTTTGCCTGCGTTTCATCCATCGGTAATACAAATCCGAAACGCTCCATTCCACGTTTGTCACCAATCGCTTTAGCTAAAACTTCACCCAAGGCGATTCCTACATCTTCAATCGTATGGTGTTCATCTACTTCCAAATCACCTTTGCAGGAAAGCGTTAAATCAATGAGCGAATGTTTGGCAATTTGGTCGAGCATGTGGTCAAAAAAGCCGATTCCTGTTGAAATGTCAGCATTTCCTTTGCCGTACAAATTCACTTCGGCATAGATTTCTGTTTCATTTGTTTTTCGGGTGATGTAAGCTTTTTTGGGCGGATATTCCGCAAATAGCGCGATTTCAGACCAGTTTTCAGCCGACCACGTTTCGTTTAGACTTGCGCGGTGAGCTTGTAATTGTCCGGCATCTAAAGTCACCATAAACTCAAAATCATGTTCGCTGATAGGAGCGAGTTCAATTTCTTCCTGTTCTAAAAAACGCTGTTGTTTATCACTGAGTTTTTCTTTGGCGATTTCGAGTGTAAAACCAAGCCATTGCAGACGGCGAAGAGCGTAAACGGTGCCGTTTCTGAATACATATTTGGCGTCGGTCGGGGCTAAACTTTGAGGTTCAATACGAGCAATCATGTAGCTAAAACTTGTTTAAAGGCTTCGACTAAAGTACGGTTTTCTTGGGCTGTGCCCACGGTAATTCTTAAGGTTTCTTCGCAATGAATCTGGTCGCCGCGGTAACGAATCACCACTCCGAGATTAGGCAGCGTTCTGTAGATATGAAGCGCATTCGGCACTCGGATGAGGATAAAATTCGAATCGGAAGGATAGATTTTTTCCACTTGCGGAATTTTTGCGAATTCAGTTTCTAAAAATCGGCGTTGCTCAATCAATTCCTGAACGGAGCGTTTCATTTCATCAAGATGTTCAAATGCTTTAATGGCTGCATCGCTTGTCAGTTGATTGATATTGTAGGGAGCTTTGATTTTGCTCAAAAATCCGATGACTTCTGTACTTGCAAAGGCGATTCCTAAACGAATTCCAGCCAAACCGAACGATTTTGACAGTGTTTGCAAGACAACCAGATTTTCGAATTCGGTTACGCGCGAAGCGAAACTGGGTTTATCACTGAAATCGATATAGGCTTCGTCCACAACTACAATGCCGGGAAACTCACGGATTAAACGTTCAATATCTGCGTGATTTAAGTCGTTTCCGGTTGGATTGTTTGGCGAACAAAGGAATAGAATTTTAGTCTTTTCGGTTGATGCGGCTAAAATATCATCGGTTTTTAATTGAAAGTCCGGCGTTAAGGGGATGGAAACAACCGGAACATTATTGATGGAGGCGGCAACCTTATACATTCCGTAAGTCGGAGGAGTAATCACAATAGCATCGGTTCCGGGTTCACAAAACACACGAATGAGTAAATCAATGGGTTCATCACTCCCGACACCGACAAAGATGTTTTCTTTTGGAACGCCACGAAATGCCCCGATTTTTTCTTTTAATTCCCATTGATAGGGCGATGGATATCGGTTCAGGCCTTCCGCACCGGGAATATTGGGTCCGTTTGAGTTTTCGTTGGCATCAAGTAAAATCCCTGAATCGTAATCATCCCGAGCGCAACGGTAAGGCGCAAGAGCGAGGATGTTTGGGCGAACTAAAAATCTAGGATTTCGGATTTCGGATTTCGGATTTTTCATTTAGGGTGATTGGTTGATTTTAAATTATTTCTTGCTGTTCTACCTGTGACAGTAAAAATTGCGGTCAATTCATCGGCTTCTTTATGAAGCTTGTTATATTGTTCAACAGATAGTTGATTGTTTTCATACAAGAGTTCCAGCCAAAAACATGTTTCATCTGCCTCTTCTTCAACTAAATTAATTTTGTAAACAAAATCAGCTTTACTTTTAGCCTTACAAGATGCTCTATAATTTGCCGCAATTGAAGTACTTGATCTGAGTATTTGATTGCTAATGACCTTGTTGCTCGTTGAATACGGAAGATTATTTGCCATTTCAATTATGCTTAAAGCGAATCGTTTTGTTCTTTGCTGAAGTTCAATTTTGTTCATGTAATTTCTATTGATTTTTAGTTATGCAATAGATTCTAAATACATTCAAATCTTACTTTTAATCAAATTACAATCCGACATCCGACATCCGACATCCGACATCCGACATCCGACATCCGACATCAGCCATCACTTAATCTCTTTCAAGCGAATGCTAACTGCGTTTTTATGTGCTTGTAAACCTTCGGTTTGAGCCATGATTTCAACATAAGGTCCCAATTTTTTAAGTCCTTCTCGATTCGCTTTTTGAAACGTGATGAAATTCACAAAACTGAGCAGACTCACGCCGGAATACATACGAGCATAACCGTAAGTCGGGAGCGTATGATTCGTCCCTGAGGCATAATCACCCAGACTTTCAGGAGTCCAAGGACCTAAGAACACCGAACCTGCTTTTTCAACCAAAGAAACCAATCTGTCGGGATTTTCAGTTTGAATAATTAAATGCTCCGGTGCATACAAATTCGAAAACTCGATGGCTTCAGCTTCCGTTTCAACATGGATAATATGACTCTTCTTAAGCGCATTTGTAGCGAATTCTTTTCGAGGTAAGGCAGCAAGCTGTGACGCTAATTGCTTATCCAATTCAGCTAAATCAAAGCCTTTAATTGCCACTAAAATCACCTGTGAATCACTTCCGTGCTCGGCCTGAGAAAGTAAATCAGCAGCTACAAAAGAGGGTCGTGCCGTGGAATCAGCAATCACCAAGACTTCACTTGGTCCTGCCGGCATATCAATACTAATCATAGCATCCGAATTTTGAAGCAACAACTTAGCCGCCGTTACATACTGATTTCCCGGACCCAGAATTTTATCCACTTTCGGAACACTTTTAGTGCCAAAAGCCAAAGCTGCAATAGCTTGTGCGCCACCGGCTTTCACGATTGTTGAAACACCGCATAAAGCTGCACAATACAAAACCTCAGCCGGAACAGAACCGTCTTTGGCCGGAGGAGTTGCCACAATTACGTCTTTGCAACCCGCGATTTGAGCCGGAACGCCAAGCATCAACGTTGAAGAGGGAAGAACAGCCGTACCGCCCGGAACATATAAACCCACACGTTCAATCGGACGAATTTCACGCGCACAAATTACACCCGGCATGGTTTCCACTTCCAGGCGAAGCGGACGCTGTGCTTCATGAAATCGCTTGATATTTGCATAAGCAACATCAAACGCTTTTTTCACTTCAGGTTTAAGTTTAATACTGGCGATGGGCGGAACATCCATCACCAAACTATCCAAAGAAACGCCATCGAACTGTTCATTATAATGATGTACTGCTTTGTCTCCGTCTTTTTGAACGGCATCAATTATCGGTTGAACTGTTGAAAAAACAGAAGCAAAATCTATCTTCGGACGCTTACAAAGCGCTGATTTTTCAGCATCGTTGAGTTTGGAATACGTATATCGGCTGAGCTGCATAAACTACTGGATTAAACTTTGGATGGGTAAAATAACCATATCAGATGCGCCGACTTGTTTCAGGCGCTCCATTATGTCCCAAAATTGATTAATCGGAACAACGGAGTGGATGGCAACCATTTCAGGATCGGCGAGAGGTAAAATAGTCGGGCTTTTTGCACTAGGTAGAATGTTTTTGATTTCTTCAACCGCAGAAGCCGGAGCGTTTAACATAATGTAGCGGCTTTTTTCAGCAAGTTGACGTCCGTTAATGCGAAGGAGCAAACGCTCAATCAATTCTTGTTTTTCCGCGCTGATGGGTTGATTCGTGCGAATTAATTGCGTTTGTGAGTAAAAAATCGGCTCCAACTCAACCAAACCGTTGGCTTTGAGCGTGCTTCCGGTTGAGACTAAATCACAAATTGCATCAGCAACGTTTAGAGTCGGGGCAATTTCAACGGCACCGGAAATTTCAACAATGCGAACATCAATGCCTTTACCGGAAAAGAAGTTTTTGGTGAGATTCGGATAACTCGTTGCAATACGTTTTCCCTGAAAATCTTCTGCAGTTTTGATGGCGCCGTTTTTAGGTGAAGCCAGACTCAATCGGCAATACCCGAATTCCAAGTCTTTAATAACACTAACGTTAGCGTTTCGTTCGGCGGTAACATTTGCACCTACAAAGCCGAGATCACAAACACCGTCCTGAACGTATTCAGGAATATCATCGTCGCGAATAAGGAGTAATTCAATATTGAGATTGCGGCATTTAACCATCAAACTGCTCTTATAATCGTCGAATTTTAAGCCGATATCTTCGAGCAAACGAATGGTTTTTTCGGTAAGGCGACCGCTTTTTTGAATGCCAATACGGAGTGGTTGTTCAGTTTCCAAAATAAATACCAATAAAATTAAAAGGTGAAAAATGTAGAGATAAAAAGAGAAAAGAGGAGAGGTTCAGCGCAAAAAATTATGCCTGATGATGATGCACACAATGATGATGAAGATGAGCCGGAGCCATCATCAAAGAAGAAAGGATATGTGTGCAAGTGTTTTTCACGGACGAAAGTTAGGGCAAAGAATGAACAAGATGCAAGGGAAAAATGTAAAAGGTTTCTAATTCCCACAAACCTCAATGCCTGAAATTTTGCACCGGTTCTGTTTTTGGGCAATCCCTCACTCGCTACGCTCATTCGGGTCGGGCTTTCCGCTTGTAGTCCTCACTCGCAAACTCGCTGCGGGCTACCGCTACAATCCCTTTTGCTGAAAAACCAACACATTCAAAAATGCTATTTGCTACTACTTTTTAAAAAAAGCTCCCATTTTTTTGACGATGAAATCAACGGCATATTTGGGGTTAAATCGGTAAAGTTTATCTAAAAACTGAGCATCACTTCCAACCATCACTCGAAACGCATTTTTTTCAATTGCACTTATCATAATTGCAGCGGCTTTGTCTGCATCAAGTGATTTTGGTGTGTTATTCGTAGCATCAGTTTTAGGCATTTCTAAACCTGAATTGCTCGAAATGTTTGTATTTACAGCACCGGGATGAATTACTGTGACCTTTACATTGGTATCCTTTAATTCAGAATAGAGACCTTCTGTAAAGATTTTTACAGCTGCTTTTGAAGCACTGTAAACCGATTGTCCCGGGAACGGAATAAATCCGCCCATACTTGATACGTTAGCAATATGTGCTTCCGGACGTTTTAACAAATAGGGAAGAAATGTTTTAGTCATGTTTACCATTCCATAAAAATTGACATTAAACACTTTTTCAATGGTGGAAAATTCAAGTTCATTAATCGGAATAAAAGGTTGGATAATTCCGGCGTTATTAATTAATCCGTCTATTTGTCCGAACATATTCAGAACAGATTCAGGTAGTTTTTGAACGTGTTTCAAATCGGAAATATCAAGAACATGTTTTGAAACACTACCTTTCTTAACTAAGGATTCAGTTTCATCTAAAGCGGATGAGTGAATATCTACCATCGCAACTTTTGCACCTTTTTGGACGAGCTGAACGGTTAATTCACGTCCCATTCCACTTCCAGCTCCGGTGACAATCCAAATTTTATCATGTACTTTCATATAACTCCTTAAATCATTGTTTTTTGATTATTAAGTCGCCTAAACTCCCTGGCTTAATTTAAGCTAAATTTATCTTTTAATCAGGAGTATTGTATGAAATACCCGTTTTCTAATGAAACTGATAGTCTGTTAAGAAGAAGAGAGAATCACTAATCAATCAAACTTCAACGTAATATTTACCGGCTTTTCAGATTTCTTTTTTTGAGCGTGTTTTCGCTTAGCTATTCGGTAACGTACTTCTTTGTGCAAAGCGTTAGATTTTAGAATAATCGGAGTCATCACAATAAAATCAACGAAAAATGCAATGGCTAATAAATCGGAGTCATTATCCTTCCAAATTAGAAAAAACAGAAGCATAGCACCGATTCCAAGTAAACTTAAAGACCATGCGCGGTATTTTACTACCAAGTTGCGTAAATCGGAATCGTTTAAAGCAGAGGCTTGTATAGAGTTGAAAACAGACATGTGTAAAATGTACTAAATGATTATTTAGGTTTCACTTGTAGATTTAAGCTTAAAAAAGGGTAGGAGCTAATGAAATGGAAAATGAAGTCCGTAAATAACCTTAAAACGGTTTGTAAAAGGTTTTTCCGTTGAACCTAAGTACAGTTCCATCCGCCAATCCGAACCATAAATTATGTTGAGCATCTCTGTAAATGCTTCGAATAAAGGTATCGGTTAAACCGTCGTTTTGGGTGAAGTTCTGCATAGTATTTCCGTCGTATTTCCAAACGCCTGTATCTCTGTCGCCAAACCAAATATTTCCTTCAGCGTCTTCTTCAATTGCAAAAACGTGTTCAAGTGTACCCGGAACTGATTTGTCGCCTCGTCCGGAACTGTTGGGATGTATAAGATTCTGTTTTTCCGAAAAGTTTATGGTTGATTCCCCAATTCTGAGCAACACGCCAATTCCATTATTTCCAATCCACAAGCGACCCTTTGAGTCTTCTAAAATACTTCTGATGTGCAGAATTCCCGACGTTTTATTCAATCCTAAGGTTTTATCCGTTATGATGGTAAACTGATTACCATCGTATCCGAAAACACCGTCATAAGTTGCAAACCAAACCCTCCCGTTTTTTCCTTTTGATTGAGCTGTTACAAAGAACTCATTGGTAGCTTTACCGGTTTGGGGTTTAGGAAATGCTAAATACTCCAGTTGTTGACTACTATATCTAAGTACGCCGGCTTTATTGCCGGCACTAAACCAACGATCAGAGTCGGTTTTACTCCATGTATTTTGAGAATCGCCGAACTCTGAATAAAGATAATTGCTGAAAAGGATTCCATCGTACTTGCTTAATCCGTTTGCGGTTTCAATCCAGATTGCTCCGGTTTGGTCTTCTTGAAAAGAACGGATTTGGTTATCCGATAAGCCGTTCGATGCAGTGAAATAGCTGAATGATGTACCGTTAAAAACAGCAAGGCCTTCGTTCTGACTCCCAAACCAATAATTCCCTTTACTATCCTGAAAAATGGCTCTTATTTCCGAAGTGAAAGCTAAAGTATCCGATTGCGATGCCTGCACTAATTTCGATTGGGCACCTTCATTCCGGTGTTCGTTTTTTGCAGCGCAGGAAAAGAGTAAGGAAGCTAAGAGCAGGGAGAACGTTACTTTTTCCATAGGTGATACATGGTTTTGTTTTTGACAAGTTTTAATCTGATGTTTTCTTTGGTCGAACTCATACTCATTATTCAAAAAGACAAGATACTTTGATAGGTGAATAAGTTAAGGTGTTATTCGATTCATTTCATTTGCATTGAACATTTTTGGTTACTAAAACACTCAAATTCTTTGATTGATACAGATTGATTTTGATTGTTGAAACGGTTTCTTCGAAAACGGATTTCGCTAATTAAATGGATGATAAAATAAAACTAACCATGGTTTGCTCCTAAACATCTTAAAAGCCAGCCAAAGATTTGCTTGTTCACTCAGTTTCTTTTCACTTACGACAATGTTATCAGCTAGTAAAGCCCTTTCAATGTTAGAATTAGACCGATTTCTTAACGTTAATCAAACTATTTTCCCTTACTCAATTCCTTGATTTTCTTAGCGGCGTTTTCATTGCCGGGATTTAATTCCAGTGATTTTTTATAGTTATTGATTGCTTTTTTGGTTTCACCTAAGGTTTCGTAAGCCTCTGCTAAACTATCAAAAGCATTAAATGATAAAGGGTAATTTTCGGTATTTAAGATAAAAAACGGCAATGCCTTTGGTCGTTGGCTTTCATCCCTGTTTTGGAGCATAGCATAACCAACTCGATTCACGAGGTACTCGGACGGACTAAATTTCCACGATAAGCGATTAGAAATAGATTGAAATTGTTGAGTGAGTTGCTCAATGCTTTCTACATCACGATAGGAAACTCCATAACCCTCAAAAATCGAAGAAATTCCGTTATGAAATGCAATTAGCGGTACCGAACTGTGATTTTCATTTTCAAAGTATTCCAACTTTGCAGGAAGTTCACCTTTGCATCTACTGTTCAAAGATTCAAAGAAACGTACATGGCGATCTCGATTTCTGATGTTACGTTTACCCCAATTCGCAGTGGCAATGTAGATGTATCGTTCAAAGGAGGTTTCAGTCAAGGAATCTAACTTTTTGTCCATCGTTTCTGAATCCCATGTTCCAAAACTTGGGTCAACGGCGATAAACGCATTGAAACGCGTCTTTTCTTTCATGTAAGCATGGCTGGCTAACAAACCGCCTAAAGAATGTCCAAAAAGTATTCGATAGGGAGTAGTTCTGTATTGTTGATCTAATTCGGGGATGAGCTCATCTTCTAAAAAGCTTAAAAATCGGTCACCGCCGCCGGAATTATTCTCTCTTGCTGTAACGATTTTATCAGGAGTGAAATCTCTTCTTCTATCAACATTTCGTATGGCAACCACAATCATTTCCGGAATTTTACGATTATTGTACATGTCGGAACTCATATAGTTTACCGTACCGGATATTGACTTAAAGTGTACGTTCCCATCAAGTACAACAAGAACCGGATAACGCTTATGAGATGATTCTTTATCATTGTAAGAATCAGGAAGACTAAGCCAATATTCTCTGTCCTCGTTCAAAATTGCAGACTTAATTGAATGTTTTGTGCCGATTACAATTTGATCAACATCTTGAGATTGTGCTCGATTAATTCCTGCCAATACAATTAGAAGTACAATAAGAAGTTTATTCATCCTGTTGATTTTATTATGATGGGTAAGGGAGAAGTATACGTGTTTTTGAAGTTGTCGGTTTGATTCTTCTAACTTGCCGATATCTGTGTTCTGCTTCAATTCGTTCATTGTTACTTCTGTTTCGTTTAGTCTTGTTGTGTTCGTGCTTTATTTCCACGGCCGTATGTTGATACATTTACGATTTCCCCGGCTTGATTTTGTCATTTTCGTTGGGCTTAAAACCATACCAGCGATACTTTTATACGCTCTTAGACTTACTAGTACGGCGTTCCGATTACGTGAAAAACCAAATCAAAAGCAATATGTGCAATTATAGCGATCAACAATCCTCGTTTCCAAAATATCCATCCAAATGTTGAACCTGTTATTACATTTCCAATCATTGTCACGCTAATAGTAAAAGGTGTTAATTCAACAAAATTCTTTTGTAAGGGAAGGTGAATCAGTCCAAAAAATATGGCTGAAATACCTATGCTTGTCCAAATCGTTCTATTTGATGGATTTTCTGCCTGTTTTAAAAATTGAATGATGGTAATGAATAAGGACATTAAACCTAATCGGAATAGTATTTCTTCAGTTATTCCGGCTGAAAATGACACTAAAAAATAAAATAATTTAGATGGACGTGAGATAATGCTTGTTATAGGATAGTATTCTTTTTGTAACTCAAATAAACCCAATAAAAAGATTGCTGCGATTGAAGCTAAAAGTACGCTTGAGAGTAAATCATTCCGGTTTACTAATTCTTTAATCTTTTTTTTAGAAAAAAATCCGGCAATAAGCGGCGCACCAAGATTGGCTCTTGAGGAAATCCATAATCCAATAAAAACAACGATTAATCCCAAGGCTAAACTGCTTATTCCAATTAAAAATATATCATCAAAAACGGATGCATTCAGCCTGATATCTGTTCGACCCGCTTCAATTTGTAGTCTTTTTAATTCTCTGCTGAAAGGAATATTTAGCAATGAGCCGACGATGAACAACACTAACACAGTTAGAGCAACTTGCCGGCGATAGCTTAGTTTTTCTTCTTTGTTTTGAATAACTGAAGATGTAAATAAACGTTTCATTCTAATTTGTGCCTTTTCTATCGCAGGTGTTTGGGTTTAAGATTTCGGGCAGCATTTTCTGCAACTTCATCAATACGTTTCTGTCGGGTTGCTTTTTGTTTGCTAAGAACAATCCAACTTAAAAGTATTTTTCTTGTTGATTTACTCAAACTGATAAAAAACTCTTTTGAGCCTTTGTGTTTTTCAAATGCAGATTCTAGGTCTTTCGGAAGTAGTAATTCTTCCGCTTCATCCAGAATTGACCAATACCCGTTTTGTTTTGCAGTTTCTATGCTTGCCAAACCTGCTTCAGTCATTAATCCTTGCTCAATAAAAGTTGCGGCTTTTTCTTTGTTGATTTTTGACCACACGCTTTTGGGTTTACGTTTACAGAAAAACTGCATAAACGAAACATTATCAATAGTTTTTTTTGTGCTGTCAATCCAGCCAAAGCAAAGTGCTTCATCCACGGCTTCGCTCCAACTTATTGAAGGAATAGCAGATTTTTTAGTGTAATAAACAAGCCAAACAGATTGTTTAGATTGATGGTTTTTTGCCAACCATTGCCTCCATTCGGTTTGGTTTTGAGGATATTAGGTTTCTATTTCCTGATTAAGCATTTTTCTGTTCCAGCCATTTTAAAATAGTAGCAGTTGTTTCCTCTGACTTTTCTTGCTGAATCCAATGTCCGCATTCCAAACTGACAATATCCAAATTCGTAACAATATGTTTTAGATTTTCAGACTTTGGAATGGTGTCATATTCACCATATATCATAAGTGTAGGCTGATGAATGATTGGGACTACATTCGCCAGAAAGTGCCAATTTCTATCAAGGTTTCTGTACCAATTGATACTTCCCGTAAACCCTGAGGATTCGAAGGCAGAAATAAATACAGACAGTTCGTTTTCTTGCATGATGGATTCACCCAATGGGTTTTCAGCTCTTGCAAGATTAATCATTAACATGCCCGGCTCCAATGAAGTAGGAGGCACGTTTTTGCGAAATATGTTGCGTAGAAACCTTGCAGTATTTTCATTCATTATAGCATCTGCTACTCCTGACTGTTTATTGAAGTGAACAAAATAGAAATCACCTCCAAATAGGGCTTCCATAAACTCAATCCATGGTCTTTCTCCGCGTTCTTGATAAGGCAAAGCCAAGTTAATTACTTTATTTACTCGTTCAGGATGCAATAATGCCAAATTCCAAACAACATTTGCACCCCAATCATGACCAATAAAAGTGGCATCTTTATAGCCAAAATAATCGAGCAGAGCAAGCAAATCTCCGGTCAAATGTTCAATGTCGTACTTAGTTACTTCGATCGGACGAGATGAATTTCCATAACCTCTCTGATTGGGAATGATTACATGATACCCGGCTTCAACCAATGCCTGCAGCTGATAACGCCATGAAAAAGCATGTTCCGGAAATCCGTGACAAAGCACAATCGGCTTTCCTGTATGTTGTTTACCTGCTTCAAATACTTCTAGTACTACACCATTTACTGAAATCAACGAAGGCTTAGGAAATTCGTCGGGATTAAATCCTGTGTTTATCACGTTTATCATTTTTATGTCATTTAAAGAATATTAATGATGCAAACGTAAATCAGCTATGCGACAACCTTATGTCAGGGGTGAAAAATTAATTAGTAATATTTTTCAAAATACTCTTGTAAGGTCATTTTGTGAGGTTCAAACGTTTCAGTAAGTATTTCTAGTTTTTTAATTCTATCTAATCGGAAAAAACGAAATTCGTTTCTTAATCGGCAATAGGCAACCAACAACCAATTTTCGGTGTTTAGTAAGGCAAAAGGTTCAATGTCTCGGTTTGTGGTATTGTTTTGTTCGTTGGTGTATTCAATTTTTATAACTCGAAAATTTGTTAAGGCAAACTGTAAACTAGATAAACTACTGCTATTTCTTTCCAGATAGGTGTTTTGGTCGAATCGTGTTCTTTCAGAAAGGAGGTTAACTTTATCTTTTACGCTGTATTTTAAGACTGCTTTTATTTTGTCAACGGCTTCGGTGTAATCTTTAATAAATGAGGTGTCTTTATTTTTAAGCACTAATTGTTCTGCTGTAATTAATGCATTTGCTTGAGCTTCGGTAAACATGATTGGCGGAATTCGATAACCTTCCATAAGTCTATAACCTTTGCCGTCTTCCGTAATAATTGGAACTCCCGCTTGTTCCAAAGCTCTAATATCTCTGTAAATGGTTCTGACACTCACCTCAAATTTGTCTGCTAATGCTGTTGCGGTCAAAAGTCGCTTTGTTTGAAACTGTGTTAGTATTGCAGTCAGCCGAGAAAGTCGTTTTGTATCGTTGTCATTCATTCGTCAAAAGTCGGAATTTTCGGGTAAGGGTTTCTGTAAAGTAGCAATTAACAGAGTGTGTTTTGCGGCAGATTCTCGGAGTGATTTTGTTGAAAAGGGACGAAGTCAAATTGTGCGAATCCGAGACAACAAGTAGAGTCGAATAGCGCAGTGCAATATCTGTTTTTGTTTGAAATCTTACCTCACAATTCAACTTTCTAAATCAATGCTTTGGTTCTTTTCCTTTTTACAATTTTCCCTTCTTTATGTGCAAGAACGTACAGGGTAATTCCGATTAGTAATAAGAAAACTGTTGTAAAAATTGACCCTTCAATTCCAACTGCACCTCCGGTAAATATCTCCGGCCCACTCAATTTCGATTGAATGATATTGCCCATATCATCCAGACCGGTTAGATTCGTACCATAAAAAGGTTGGGCAAAATTCCATCCGAGATGAAAGAAAAATGGAAGCCAAATTCGTTTCGTATACACAAAGAGCATAGCCATTGTGAATCCCCAAATCAAAATGAAAACTACACTAAATAGGTTGGCATTAGGATTAAATAAATGATCAGTTTCAAACAACATTCCAATAATTAAGGTAATGTTAGTGCCTAGCCAATTTTCACACTCTCGAATTAGTATACCTCGAAAGAATAAGTCTTCAATGAGTGCAGCAACCATTAAAAGTCCAAATAGTTTAAAAGAATAGTTTGCCGTAGTTATACCAAGAAATTGATAATAGTCTAAAACGTATAAGATTGAAATAGATAAGGAAATGGTTAAAAAACCAAAAGCAAAACCTCCGAACATTTCTTTGGGTAAATGTACTAAGGACAGTTCTTTTATTTCTCTTTTTTCATACAAACGAAACAAACCATAATAGGAAAGCAATAAAACTATAACAGAAAAAAAATGAATGATTGGATCCGAAATACTCTTGTCTTCAAAGATGCCATAAAAGATGGGTTTTAATACAAGATTTTGAATACCTACAAATAGCGAAAAACAAACAGCAATACCAATTATAATCTTGGTGACGGGAAAAAATAAGATTCTTTCGAATGTTTTATTCATAATGATACTTAATTAAAATATGGTGTTTGATTATAAATCAGTCGCAAGACGATAGACTGCAATTTTAGTTACAATGGCTTTGTTCGTTTTTCCATTTACAGATTGATTTATGAACCAATCCTAATTCATTACCAACTTGTTCGGAGTTCATACTGCAATCGAGTCATTCAATAACCACTGTATACATGCTTAAACCTTTCTCTTAAATCTAAGTTTGAGATTAATCGCATTTCAAATCAGTCCACTAAAATGTAGTGAGTCCATTATTGAGATGGTGCAGGCGGTGGTGGAGGTGGAGGAATGGATTCACTTCCTAAATCAACGGCAGTATTATTTTTTAATTTATTCAGATTCTCTTCTATATAAGGAAGATTTTCATAGCCTGTCTTTTTGGCGAGTTCATAAGCTTTTATATAAACTTCTAATGCTACATCTTTTCGTCCAGAAAGAAGTAAGGCTTCTGCATAACTATCATAAACATTAACTGACTGAGGATAGTAAGTTATCGCCAATTCAAAAGTGTTAAGGGCATCATTTACTTTATCAGCTCTCAGAAAATTGTATCCAACAGCATTCAAATAAAATTCTTCCGGCTTGTATGTTTCGCCAATTAGTTTGCTGTACTGTTCGTAATGTTCTAAGGCAGCTTTTACATAACCCTTATTTAAAGTATTATGTTGAAAGGATTCCATCAGCAAGCCAAACATGGAAAGGTCGATGCCATTATGAATTGGTGTTTTAGAGAATTTAAAATGCTTATACATGTGAAAATTACCGGAAGATTCTAAAATTCCTTCCATATTGCCTTTATGTAACGAAAAACGCAGGGTAGCATTTCTGGTTCTTAGAGAGTCATAAAAGTTTAAAATCAATTGATCTTCTTCGATTGTTGCTTTATCAATCCTCATTTTATCTTGAACATGAGGGGAGTAAAAGGATAGGCTAACTTTAGGTTTACCATCAACATTTTTAATCTCCATAATTTGACCAAGATAGTCATATCCATATGTGCTGGTTCCATACCATTTTCCGGTAATGTTTTTCAGTTTGATGGTTTCACCTTTGCTCAAAACAGGAATGGAATAACTAAGGGCGGGCTGTTCAATGTCAAGGTAACCATTTGACTCTTGAATGGATTTAACCACTTTCCAGCTTGCTTCTTGAATTACCTTAGCGTCCTCTGTGGTAAGATTAATAATCAACTCCTTGTTTAACGAGCGCTCACCAGTGCTAGACAGCGGATTTCCAGATATAACCCCTGAAAGCCCTAAAGGATTATCAGCCATTAAGGTTGCGTAAAGTGTTACAGCTGATACATAAGAGCCCATTGGTGATGGGTGTCCACCGTCATCAGCATATAAATTAATGTTAGGATTTGTACGCAAATCATCCCAAACTAAACCAACAGGGGATAGAACGGCATGTAATTCTTTTGCAATACTTGTGTAAGCATGTGTCAAAATGGCTTGTTCGTTTGGTCTATCCCTAACTGACCAAGTCATTAGGAAAACGGTCTTTGCGCCTGCTTTTGTAATTTCAGAATTGAATTTTCTGGCGTATTCAAAAAAGCGGTCTGTTTGTCCAAAATACATATCGTAATCGATCATCACAGCCATACCCAGTTTACTTTGCTCTTGGAGTACAACATAATCCCAATCACCGGTTCTTATGGTTTGAATAGTAGCTTCATTTTGCCAATGATTGGCAAGTGCCATACCACCACCGCTTATCAACTGAGTTTTTATTTCCATAGTTGGAAATTTTTCGTGAATTAAAGCTTTTAATAACTCCGGGCTGCTGTTATAGTATGTATAACTATTCCCTATAAACAGAATCTTAATCTCATCTTTTTCTTTGGACTGAATACAGGAGATGGTTAGGAAAAAAAATAAAAACAGACTAAAACTCTTTTTAAAAAACCTCATTCTATCGGATTTGATTACGATTAGTATTCAACTAAAGTACAAATTCTGAAGCATACAAGGGATGCGGAATGAATAGCAGGGGTTTAAACCTTAGGACTTTGAGATAAGTACTGTCCCAATTTTTGTTGGAAGCCCGGGTACTGCGGGGCAAAAAATGAACTCAATTGGAGTGATGTTGATCTTAATTGGCTAAAGAATTGGGGGTTTAAAACCTCGGCGTTTTTTGGTCGCGAAATTCCAACATCAACACTGGAGATGGTATAAAACAGAAATGGTTACGAAACTTGCAGAAAATCCGATTATTGGGATTGCCTAAATGATAGTTGCGCAACAGTTACCGATGTTAACTGCATTTTTTTCTAATCGAACCTTGATTCATAATATTCTTTTTTTTCAAAAATTTCGTTATTAGAAATTATCTTTTGAGCCACCTCTTGGACAAATTGCTTGTCTTTCAGGTTGAGTTGATCATAAATCTCATCAAAAAAAAGTAGGTAACCGGTATTCATTTCGCTTATTCTTGGTAATAAAGTAGTAAACTCTAAGTCGGCTTTTAGATAATCTAGAATCAGCTCACGCTCAAATAGCTTTATGTTACAGTCTGGTTGAGTTTTTAATGTTCTGGTTAAGCCACTTATTTTTAAGTCATCCAGAAAGGGTTGATACCATTTCTCGGATACGGTAAAACCTATATGAATCGGCCGATCTCCCTTATAATGAAATAAAAAATGTTGCACTACATTTTCCCAATTGGTTTCGTATTCGTTGACATCAATCTTTTCTAAAAGGAAAGGAGGGATATTCAATTGCTTAAAAATAGTATCTCGGTACCCGTCAAATAACAGAAAGTCAATATTAATTACCAGAATATCTGTACGCATATTCTTTGCATCCTGAAGCATCCATACTGGATAAGTATCATTGTCGTGCTGGGTTAGTAAAATCCCGTTTTCGGCAACCGACTGTAAAGTATTGTACGCATGATTTATTAAGCTAATTGGAAACTCACGTTTCTTAAACCACTTTTTATTAGCTTCTTGTCTCAAAGCTAAATTATGGGTGCTAGTGGCATAAGTTGCTACAGTACCCAGTAAACCAGGAAAATCAGGGTTCATCTGGTACGCTTTCAACAGATATTTACCCTCTCCAGGATACACAGCAGCCGTTGAACCCCTCACAAAATTATAAGTGAACGAATCAGGTATGTATTCACCCATTATCTTAACAATGTCTTCCCCAAGCATCAAGTTAGGTCCTTCCTTAACAAAATCTGTACTCCAGTTGGCAGTTCCCTGAGCATTACGGTTAGCTCGGTAATAGTTGTACCAACTTTTTTCGTTTTTTAAATCCTTTTGTAGTTCGTTCCACCATAAATCCGCTTGAGCTGCATAATACTCTAGGGGTCTATCTTCTTTCGCAAAAGAGATTTGCTCCTCTGGCTCAGATAGGGACTGAGAAAAACCTGAAAGGGCAAAAATGCAAAGTAGATAAAGGATGACTATTTTTTTCATTTAATTGCAGTTAACGGTCAGTATATGGCAAGTAGGCGATTGCGTGCTTCACACCTATCAAACCGAGATGAAGTTGGAGCGGGATACAACCGTTGAATTTACCACAATCACGCCTATTTGCTATATACATTGTTACCACACGTTTTTATTATCTTATATTCAACCTTTATCTTGTCAGTCGTAGGATTCAATTCAAATAGTATCGAATCAGTCTCGCATGTTTTACAGTCAATAAATATCTGATTATTTTCTGGAAATTGTGATTTTTCAATGTTCTCTGTTCCTCCACAACCTTTCTTATATTTAATCAATCCCCAAAGTATTTTCTTTTCACAGATTCCATCCCATTCAATTACACAATCAGCCTCAAATATTGGAATATTTTTAATTTCAATTGTGTCATTATTTAATTCAATATCTGTTATTATCGTATTGTAGCAGCCAATAAAGCTCAACTGTAAATCAATTTTGCCATTTGGGACAGAGTCAATTTCAAAATTTCCAATAGAATCCACTACTGAACCCATTAAATATCTTTCAGACTGAGGATTTAAAACAATCACGTTAACACCTTGAGTCTCTAAATCTGAGTTATAAGAACGAACACTCCCTTTCAATATGTTTTGTCCTTTGGCTCCTAACGAAGCAATTAAAAGTATCAATACTGTTAGTTTGTATTCCTTAATCATTCAGTTGTGTTTGTTTGTATGAAGCTCCTTTTACTATTGCTGATTCTGTTTATGGTACTACATTCTTCGTTGCTACTGGTTTCCATGGTCTTCATGTTATTATTGGT
>SBGQ01000163.1 GCA_006226965.1 bacterium
TATCTAAAGAGATAATAAAACTTAACCTAAAGGAGATAACGTTATGAGTGGAGCATTTCATGGAGAAATTATAACCAAATGGTCGGAAGTTGAGCATCGCTGGATGAGTTTGATACAAGCCGTAACCTACACTGACCCAAACGGGCATAATTGGATTGCACCGGCAGGAACATGCTTAAATGGAGCAACGATTCCAAAATTTTTATGGAGTTCAGTAGGCTCTCCCTTTGTAGGCGTCTATCGAAGAGCTTCCGTTGTGCACGATTATTTTGTTGGCGAATCCTCTCCTTCTATTCCGGATTGTAAAAACCTGACTGATGTCGGTTTTTGGGCTCGAAGAAAAGCAGATAAAATGTTTTATCACGCATGCCGTACTGACGGAGCGAGTCGAGGATTTGCCATGCTTCTGTATTTGGGAGTTACATTAGGCACTTGGGGTTCCCTATTCAAATCTAAAGGAAGGGGTTTATTTAAAGCCAATGCCGATTTAGATAGCCTTGCTGAAAAAAGTATGTATGATTTCTTTTTGAATGAAATTTCGAACAGAAACATTGATACTGCCAACAAATTTGCTGCTTTAGCGATTGATGAAGAAGCCGTTACTGAAGTCTTTCTCGATAATCAAAAGCAACGAATTCTGTTTGAAGGTGATATTGATGAATATGAGACCTACCTGAATAACACGCTTTTTTCTGATGAAATGAAGGAAGAGTAATTATACAATTGGTTCATAGTAATGCTAATACAAAAAAGGCTGAGTTTCCTCAGCCTTTCGTTTAAATCAATGTAGCAATTGCTTCAAATACTTTTGGTAAATCTTCTGGATTCTTACCGCCGGCAGTTGCTAAACTTGGTTGACCGCCACCGCCGCCGCCAACTAACTTAGCAAGTTGACCAACTAAAGCACCGGCTTTTAAACCTTTCGATGCAATTAAATCGTCAGTAACGGCAGCCATTAAATATACTTTTCCGGCAGATTCTTCTTTGGAACCTAAAACTATTACTGAATTGTCTTTCAATACGTTTAAGGCATTGTAACCCAATTGTTTGAGCACATCCATGGAGACTTCTGCGATTTCGCCTTTCACTAAACGAATTCCATTTACGGTTTCGGCCTGAACTACTAAGCTTTTTAATGCATCATTTGCAGCATTAAAACGAACGGTTTGTAACTCTTTCTCAAGAGCTTTTTTCGTGTCCTGTAAAGCAAGAATTTCCGCAAGAACATCATCAGTCTGACCAATTGTCTTTCTGATTTTTGCCATTAACTCTTTTTCTGATGCCAATATCTGATGAGCCGCGTGTCCGGTAACCGCTTCAACTCGGCGAATACCTGATGCCACTGAACCTTCGTGTGTAAATCGGAAATAACCGATTTTTCCGGTTGCAGAAACGTGAGTTCCCCCACAAAGTTCTTTCGAAAAACCGTCATCATACGTAATGATGCGTACTTTTTCACCATACTTTTCACCAAAGAGCATCATGGCGCCGCTTTGTTTAGCACTATCAATCGGAACGTTACGCTCTTCTTTTAAAGGGATGTTCTGTTGAATGCGAGTATTTACAATTTCTTCGATTTCAGCTAATTGCTCTGCATGTACACCCTCAAAGTGCGAGAAGTCAAATCGTAATTTATCCTGCGTTACCAAAGACCCTTTTTGAGCTACATGGTTTCCTAAAACCTGACGTAAAGCAGCATGAGCTAAGTGTGTTGCAGAGTGATGTTTTTCGATTTCAGCTCTGCGTTTTTCATCAACTAAAGCTGTAAAAGAAGCTTCCGGATTTTCAGGTAGTTTATCTACAATATGCAGCCAAACACCATCCGCTTTTTGTGTATCTAACACACGAATATGCTCTTCATTTGAACTTAGTAAACCGGTATCGCCAATCTGACCGCCACTTTCAGCATAAAAAGGAGTTTCAGAAAGTACTAATGCAGGTTTTCCGTTTACACTGCGAATTGCTCGAATCTGAGTTTGAGCAGTAAGTTCATCATATCCGATAAAATGAGAATCTTCACCTTTAGTGATAATGTTCACCGATGCACCTTGGCTCAAATCAACTTTGAATTTACCTGCTGCACGTGCACGTTCTTTTTGTTCGTTCATGGCTTTGTCAAAACCGTCCTGATCAACATCAACGCCTTTTTCGCGAGCCATAAGTTGAGTTAAATCAATCGGAAAACCATAGGTATCATGCAACTTAAACGCATCTTCACCGGAGAGAACCGATTTACCTTCAATCATTTGATTGAATAGCTGAATTCCTTGCCCTAAAGTGCGCAAGAAGTTTTTTTCTTCAGCTTCGATTACACTTGATACATAACCGATTTGAGCTTTTAACTCAGGAAATACATGTTCAAACTGATTGGCTAAGGTAACAACCAACTTATTCATGAACGGTTCTTTTAGATGTAGGCGATCCCATCCGTAACGAATAGCTCGGCGCAAAATACGGCGAATAACGTATCCACGACCGTCATTTCCGGGTGAAGCGCCGTCAGCAACGGAGAAACTTACTGCACGAATATGATCGGCAATAACACGCATCGCAATATCAGTCTCTTCTTTTGCACCGTATTGAATACCGCTGAGTTTTGAAATATGGTTGATAATGGGTGTGAAAACATCGCTGTCATAATTCGATGATTTACCTTGAATAACCGCACAAACTCGCTCAAAACCCATTCCTGTATCTACGTGTTTAGCAGGAAGTGTTTTTAAAGAACCATCAGGCAGACGATTAAACTGAATAAATACCAGGTTCCAGATTTCCATTACGCGCGGGTCGCCGGAATTTACTAAAGAAGCGCCGTCACCTTTTGCACGTTCTTCAGCCGAACGTAAGTCAATGTGAATTTCTGAGCACGGTCCACAAGGTCCGGTATCACCCATTTCCCAGAAATTGTCTTTTTTTCCGTATTTCAGAATGTGATCTGCGGCAATGCTGGTTTTAGATTTCCAGAGTTCAACGGCTTCCTCATCAGCAGGAAGTCCGTCTTTAGTATCGCCGCCAAAAACGGTTGCATATAATTGATCAGGATTTAATCCCCATTTTTTGGTTAATAACTCCCAAGCCCATTCTATGGCTTCTTCTTTGAAATAATCTCCAAACGACCAGTTCCCCAACATTTCAAATAATGTGTGGTGATAAGTATCGTGCCCAACTTCTTCAAGGTCGTTATGCTTTCCTGAAACACGAATACATTTTTGAGTATCGGCGGTACGCTTCCAAACTTTTCCTTCAGCTTTTACACCTTCTGATTCACCCAAGAAAACAGGCTTAAATTGATTCATACCTGCATTGGTGAATAATAAAGTCGGGTCTTCTAACGGAACAACCGGAGCTGACGGCACAATTAAATGCTCTTTGGATTTAAAAAAGTCTAAAAATTCCTGGCGAATTTGGGCTGATGTCTTCATGTAGAACAAGGAAATTGATTTTGAAACGTACAGTACCTTAAACGGTAAATATGAGCGCCAAAAATACAAAAAATAGGATGCGAATTTTGCCGTTTTTTCATATTTAAGCATAGATAATTAACAAAATATGGTTTGAATTCATTACTTTTGTTGATTAGTGAACAACCTAAACCCAAATTCTAACGGATAAGATGGATCGCAAAGATTTCATCAAATTACTTGCAGCAGGTTCCAGCGTATTAGCAGCGCCGAATATTGTTACCTCTAAAACGAGAGCAACTCCGGCTAGTACCGTAAAACCGTATCGCATAAAAAAAGGTGATATTGCAGCTATTGTGTCTCCTGCCGGTTCGGTTGTTTCTAATACAGATATTGATGAAGCCGTTGCTGCTGTAAAGAAACTAGGTTTAGTTCCCAAATTGGGTAAAAATGTGGGTTCACGTTGGAATTATTTAGGCGGACGTGATACAGAACGATTAACAGACTTACATGATGCGTTTAACGATCATGAAGTTAAAGTGATTTTCCCGATTCGCGGCGGCTACGGTTCCAGTCGATTACTTCCGATGCTGGATTTCGATTTAATCAAAAAAAATCCAAAAGCATTTGTCGGTTATTCAGACAATACTTCTTTAATCGTTTCCATGAATCAGTTCAGCGGTTTGGTTACGTTTTACGGACCGAATGCCTTATCAGACTGGACTCCTTACACTGAAGAAAACTGGCGTAAGGTATTGATGGAAAACGCTCCTGCCGGATTATTCAATCCGCCGTCACCCAGACGAACTTTAGACGAACAACCGGGCTTTGTAACCATTAAATCGGGTAAAGCACGCGGGCAACTCTTGGGTGGCAACTTGTCTCTTTTGATTCAAACACTCGGAACAGAATGGGAAATTGATACACGCGGAAAGATTTTATTCTTTGAAGACGTGAATGAATCAGCTTACAAAATAGATCGAATGCTTACTCATTTGTGGTTAGCCAGAAAATTACAAGACGCAGCCGGTTTTGCTATCGGTCACATCACCAAAGTTCGTCAATTCGGCGAAAGTGTTGATGTTGTTGATGTTATTCGCGACCGTTTTGAGCCGCTCGGCAAACCTTGTTATGTAGGTTTAACTACCGGACACATTTCCAATATACTTACACTCCCAGTCGGTGTTGAGGTAGAACTCGATTCCGATAAAGGTTACTTAAAGGCAGTCGAAAGCGCTGTTATTTAAGATGATAAGTTCGAAAACCGGATTCTTCCGGTTCAAAATTGCCGGAATTTGGATTACACTCGATTATTTACTGCCTCTCTCTGTATTAGTAATCGGATGGGTTTTAGCAGCAAGATATTTTCCGGCTATAGTCTATCTGCACAACGATTCGAATTATTGGATTTTAGGCATTCTTGGTTCCTTATCACTCTTGTTTTCGATTATTATCCATGAAATCGGACATGCATTTGCTGCCAATATATTGCGTATTCCTATTGAGCGCATTCATGTGTATTTATTTGGCGGAATGGCAGAATTACGTCACCGCCCCTTAATTCCCAATCAGGAGTTTTTTGTTTCTATGGCCGGTCCGGTTGCATCGGGTGTTTTAGCTTTGGTCAGTTTTGTTTTAATGAGCCAATTTCATCCTCAATCCGAATCCATCCCCTATTTTTTGATTCATTTTATTGCTTACATGAATCTTATGTTAGCCGTTTTTAATCTGATTCCGGTTTATCCCTTAGACGGCGGACGCGCGGTTCGTGCACTTATCTGGAAATCGAAAAAGAACTACTACAATGCTTCGCGCATTATGCACAGACTCAGTTCGGTTTTAATCGGATTCACCTTTATCATCTCTCTTGTTCTTTTCTTTTTTGTTGATGGGTACTATGCCTTTTGGTTGGGAATTTTTGGTTTGTATGTTGCTTATTTGTTGATGAAAGCCAAAACTGAACTTACTTCACTACCTGTTTTTTCTGAATTGGTCTTTAAAATTGAAGACACGTTTAGCCCGGCTCAAATCACCCAAAAAATCTTGGATATAAATCCCGATGCGTTAAAAAAATCTATTGTTCCGGTTTTTCTTGAACAACAGTTTGTCGGAATCCTTACCGGTGAAAAAATCATTCAATCTTTTGCTACAACTGTGGAATTAGACCACATGATTGAAGAAGTAAGTATTGGAACTTACATCAATCTAAAAGAAATCGAGACCTATCATAACGACCTTCAATTCAAAGCTGAATTCCTGCCCGTTTTCGATGGCGATGCGTTTAAAGGGCTTTGTGATGCGTATGAAATGCGTTTTTGGCTATTGCAAACAAGAAAATCATCTATATGATCTATCCAGAAGATTCTATTTACACTTCCACATTAGAAGTTGACTTACCTGCAATTCGCAATAATTTTAAGGTGATGTCAGATTTTGCAGCTCCTGAAGTAAAAAAACTTGCCGTTATAAAAGCCAATGGGTATGGCCTAGGCGCTGTCGAGATTGCTCGTTATTTAGATGAAGCCGACTGTTTTGCCGTTGCAAATATCGGAGAAGCCCTTGAACTCAGAAAATCAGGAATCAGTAAAGAAATTCTTGTTTTTAGCTCGCCTCTTCCTGAGACCATTTCCCTATTTGAAAAGTACTCTATAACTCCAGTTATCAGTTCTAAAGAACAACTGGCCTTACTTTCAAAAGACTTACCGTTTCATATTCAATTTGATACCGGAATGCGTCGATTTGGAGTATTGCCCGAACAAATTGATGCTTTTTTAAATGAATTAACACGTTTAGAATTAAGCCCAAGCGGACTCTTAACTCACTTTGCCAACTCAGGTGACCCAAACGATGAATCAGTTTATGAACAACTAAAATTATTTAAAGAAATTTGTGCTTTTTTCCCTGATACTTGTGTGCGTCATTGTGCCAATTCAGGAGCAATTGCTTTTTATCCGGAAACGCATTTAGATATGATTCGAATCGGGGTTTCTTTATATGGATTTCAACCAGGAGAAACTGCCCTACCTGACTTAAAAACTACGGCGCGTTGGAAATCGAAAATCATACACACCAAACCTGTAAAAAAAGGCGAAGGAATCGGTTATAGCTGGACGTTTAAAGCACCGGAAAACGGCTTTATCGGTTTACTGCCAATTGGCTATGCAGACGGCTTAAAACGAGAATTAGGGAATCAGATTCAAGCGCGAATCGGTGATGATTATTTACCGGTTGTTGGGCGCGTTACAATGGATTACACCACTGTTTTTAGCTTAACACCGATTACTTTAGGTGAAGAAGTTGAACTTATCGGGGATGGTGAGAATTCTGTTTATGCTATGGCAGCTGCCACCAGAACCATCCCCTACGAAATCATTACAACAATCGGAGAGCGAAGAGTTAAACGAACTTATCGTTTCTGATTTATAATTTTAAAAACTTCTAAATCAAATACGAGTGTATCATTTGCCAATGTGTTTGTAGTTCCGCCATAACCCAAGTCAGGAGGAATTACCACTGTACGTTTTCCGCCTTCTTTCATTCCATTTAAGCCATAACGAAAGCCTTCAATTAAATTGAACTTTCCACTATATGGACTCACAGCGGATATATCCATATAAGCAGGCGTAGTAATTCCATCCTTATAAGATGAGTCAAAAATTTCACCGTTTGTTTTTCTTCCAGTGTAATAAACCTGTACTACATCTCTCAAATTAACAGTAAACGCTCCTGTTCCAACTTCAACATCATAATAAATCAAACCATTTGAAAGTGTTACTTTTGTATTCTCATCAACCACAAAAGCTTCAGGCACGGTAGAAAAATCAGGCTCATAAATATACGTTTCATCATCACACGAGACGACAAAAAGAACTAAGGATATAACTGCTAATATTTTGATTTTCATTACTTTATAATTGCATTTATTTGTTTAATAAAACCACTTTTTTCAAGATTGTAATACGCACCTGTTCCTGGTCCACGGAAACCAACGTGTACTGCATTAATTTTATGATTTCGATCTATAAAAAAAGTTGTCGGAAATGAAGTTACTTTTTTGATAAACGGCAACAATTCACTGGCTTCTGTTTTATCGCTTGTTCCGGCTACGAGTGCTTCCCAAGGTAAATTAAAACGTTCTTTATATCGGCGAACCATTTCAGCATCACTTGAAAACTCACCGGAATATTCAAATGCTAAGCCAATTATCTGTAAATCTGAATTAGCAAACTCACTGGCATAGAGCTCTTTAAGCATTTGGGATTCATCGGCACAATTTGGGCACCAAGAACCGAACAGATATAAAAGCACTGGTTTATCTTTGTACTTGGCATCATCCAATGAAACTATTTTTCCGGTTATATCAGGAAAGCTTATATGAATCGGTTTTTCAGGATTGATTAGTTCTGCCACTTTAAACGGATCTTTTAAAGCTACGCCTTCTCTACTCGCATTAAAGGTTTCGTGATAGGTTTTGCGTGAATAAAAATCACCTTTTAATGTACCATCTGCTTGTAATTTAGCAGAAAAACGAAATGCATGAGCGCCATCAAAATCAGAGATAATAAAAGAAGAATCAGCAAAGCAGGAACCTTCTAAAAAACGATAATCGCCGGTTTCAGTAAGAAAAGTTCCGCGAAGTTTGTTATCTGAATTACTAAAAACGCCTATTGCTGGATAACTTGAGCCGTCTTCTTCTAAAAAGGTGACGGCCCACTCCCCTTCAAACACTCCAAGATTTACATGATTTGGATATCTTAAAGAAGCTTCTGATGGATGTGCTTCAAACGGTACGGTGTCATAACCGCCACCAGCAATACGCTTTTTCCAATTACCGATAAGTGTACCGGAAGGCAGTACTTTCACACGGATGTGGGAATCAAAATGCTCGAACGAAAACTGTAATGAATCCGATCCGATTGCTTTTATGCTGGTAAATTTTGCAGTATCTAAACCATTTACAACATAAGCACTTAATCCATTTACGTTCTGTTCGGTATAAATGAAAAAGTTATTTAAACCACCATCTGTAGAGAGCGAAGCTAAATATGTACTGCTCAGTTGCTTCGTAACATCGGAGTTAGAACAAGCTAGGTTTAATAAAAATAAAACGGTTAAAACGAGATGGTTAAATGACTTTTGAGGCATGAACCAGATTTTCAATTTGCCGGATATAATTTTGAGCGCCAAATTTATGGATAATTGAGCTACTAATTTCCCCCGAATCGTATTTATCTGCATTATTCTGAACAAATTGAATGGCATTTACAACTGAATCAGCATCAACATCACATAAAATACCCATCGAATTATCCATATACTGTTCAGGGCCGCCTGATTTTGTAGCAACAACAGGTAAACCACACGCTAAAGCTTCTACAATAGCCATACCGAAAGTTTCAGTTCTGCTTGTGGATAATACAGCATCATGGGTTTGCATTAAATTAACCATTTCACCCCGATTGGCAGATTTAATATGCTTTATATGTTTTCCATGAACGGGAATTACTGAATCCAAACCTTCACCAACCAAGGTAATATTCAAATTCGGTAATCGTTCCAAAACTTGAGTTAATATATCTGTTCCTTTTTTGTGATGAGGATATCCGATAAATAACCACTTCTTCGGTTCTCTCTTCTTTGAGCTATTATGTAATACAAAATCAGCACTAATTACATTTGGTAAATAATTCACCTTCCCTTTTGCGGCATTAATAGACTCTGGCAAAAACTCGAGCATTCGCTTATCTACACAACCAACGAAACTTGCCGATGAATACACCTTTTCGATTCTTCTCTTCTCTTTTGCTTGGTGAATCTGCTGTTCTAAAAAAGTAAAATGTTCGATTATTCCAAACGGGACATTTCCCTCTTTTTCAGATAATTCCTGTGCTAATTCACCTGCTGGTAACGAACATTGAGCAACGATAAAATCAGGTTTTCCCCAGTTTTTTAGCAATTTTCTGTAAGCATTAAACGCCGTTTTCATTAACTCAGTCTGAACTTTTTCTTCATTTCGATGAGTGAGAGTAAGTCCAAATTCATGAATCGTAAATACCATATTCTGCTCAAAAATCGCACTTTTTTGCTTTTCTTTAAATCGTTGTTTGAGAGAATGAACGCCAACATGTAAAACAGCAACATCGTGTTTTTGTGCTAAAGCTTCGGCATGATCCCGAAAAAAAATTCCATGATGCGGTCGATCCAAAGTCGGATAAAATGTTGTTATATAAACTATGCGAAGCTTATCTTGTGGCATGGCTCAAAACTACCCTAAAATTTCGATTATCACACCAAATTTTAATGGTGAAGCTTATCTGGAGGAAACGATTCAATCTATTTTGAATCAAAACTACCCGAATCTTGAATTCATCATTATGGATGGCGGGTCTACAGATTCCAGCATAGAAATAATTAAAAGGTATGAGTCGGACATAAGTCTGTGGAAATCTGAAAAAGACAATGGTCAAGCGGACGCAATAAACAAAGGAATCCGACTCAGTTCGGGTGAATGGATTGCATTTTTAAACTCCGATGATGTATATACTCTTGAAACATTTGTTCGTTTAAACGAAGCCATTTCTCAATACCCTGCAAGCAAATGGTTTGTTGGAAAAACAGAGATTTTTGGAAACTCAGGTGAAGTATTCCGAACCCGAGAATTGGAGTTTAATGAACAATCTGTTGTTCAGGATTGGGTCACTTATGCTGCCACAAGCCCGCAGCCCTCTACTTTTTTACATCGTTCAGTAATAGACAAAGTCGGGCTTTTTAACACTGATTTTCATTATTCGTTTGATTGTGAATATTGGATGAGAATCCATCAGCATGACATAAAACCCCAATCTGTCCCGCATGTTTTGGCTCGATTTCGGTATCACGAAACATCTAAGACCGCAACGAGCAGAATTCCGTTTTTGAATGAACACCGAAAAATGCTTGATCAAATTCAAAACGACTTAACTCCTTCTGAGCGAAAGTCAATCAAAATGAAATTAAATTCCTTAGAATCGGAAAGTATTATAAGCAGAGCACTGGACTCTGAGTATCCGTTTGGCGAATTAATACGCGCCTATAAATTGTCTTCTGATATCATTAAAAGCAGAATGTTTTGGGGCGCTTTAAGGAGAATATTTTAATGGAAGAAAAAGAACCGTATTACGATGTGGTTATTTGTGTAAAAGACATGGAGCAATTCATTTCTGAAACTATCTTGAATCTTCAATCTTCGTATTTACCGCCAAGAACGATTTGGGTAATTGATGACGGAAGTTCAGATAATACAGCGCAAGAAGCCAGAAAGCACAACAATGTAGAAGTAATAGAAAACTTCGAAAACAAAGGAAAATCTTATTCCAGAAATGTTGGTATCACCCGATCAAAAGCGCCGTTTATCCAATTAATTGATGCTGATGACTTAATTGCTGCTGAAAAAACTGTTCAACAAATGGACTATTTAATCCAAAATGCTCATGTTGATGCAGTTTACGGCGATGTTCAGCATTTTATTGATTCCGAAAATGGACGCGTTTACAGAGAACCTATTACTTATTCAACCATTCCTGATATGTTGGAGCAACTGATAAAAAAGAATATCTATGCTCTACATTCATTCCTGTTTCGCCGTTCTTATTTTGATAAGGCAGGTTTATTTGATGAACGTTTAGTTACATCACAAGACCGTGAATTATGGATTCGTGCATTAATTTCAGGTTGCGAGGTTCACTATAAATCCGGAAATATCGCCTACTATCGCAGACATGAAACCTCAACTATCGCATCTCAACAACAGACTGTAGCCTATTTTAACGCATTAGCTGTTGAGCTTCATGCCAATACCTTATTCTATTTCAAGAACAATGGCTATCGTGAGGTTACCAGACAAACACTTCGCATGTTAGCAAGAAATTCAAATCGCTATTTACGCTCGTTTACTGAAATTGACCAACTTATTCAAAAAGCCTATTCAGTTGACACTCGTACGATTCAGTTAGAGCAAAATGCCATTTATAATACAATGGAAGGTGTTTTTGGCGGGAAAATCACCGAGCGAATTTTACGCTTTAAATTCATATTAGATCACAAAATGGGTAGATACGGTATCAAGTATTAAAAATTTTATTTCATTTGCGAAGGGTTTTCAAAAGAGTAACATCTAAGCCAATAACCAACAACAAAACTCTTGAGACATTATGAAAACACCAATCCTTTTAATCACACTATTCGCACTTGGTACTACAACTCAAGTTATCGCTCAACCAGGTGGAGGCCTTGGAGGTCAGAGACAAGAAATTAGACGAGAAGTTAAAATTGATGTTGACGACCGTGTGCCAGGTTTCCGTTTCGACCGAATGGCTGAAGTTCTCGAATTAACTGACGATCAAAAAGCAAAAATTGAAGATTTACAATTAGTACACTTCAAAAAAATGCAAGGTTATCGCAATCAGTTAGGCGAAAAAAGAGCACAAGAAAGAACCTTAGTAACCGCCGACAAACCTGACACAAAAAAAATTAATGCCTTAATTGATGAGATGGGCGACCTTAAAACTACCATGAAAAAAGCCCAAATTACGCATCGTTTAGAAGTCCGTTCCTTATTAACAGACAAACAAAAAATTAAATTTGATGCCATGATGAATAATTTTGGCAAAGGTGGACGCGGACAAGGTCAAAGACCCGGTCGCGGACAATTTCAACCTGACTGGAAATAATTAGTAATCTAAAGTGCCTCTTTCGAGGCACTTTATTTAACAATGCAAGGTACAACACTAAATAGCACACTTGTTCTAAATGGTAACTCGCCTTCGATTTTTACTTCATTTCGTGATACCGTAAGTTTAACATCTCAAATAAAAAGTAAAGTGACCGAAAACGAGCTCATTCATTTATTACAATTACAAGACGAAAAAGCAGTCTCGTATTTCGTGTCTACCTATCAGGATTCTGTTTTTCGAGTGTGTCATAGCTTTTTATTAAACGCATTAGACGCTGAAGACGCCGCACAGGAAACATTTATGGATGCGATTGTACATATTCATGAATTCCATGCTGATTCAAGCTTAAAAACTTGGCTTTTCAGAATTGCTACTAATAGAAGCTTGCAGGTAATTCGCTCAAAAAATCGAAAAAAACGTTTTGCACATGTATTCTCTCTTTTTGGAACCAGTGATAATGATGAACCCATCCAAATTGAAGACGAACATCAAAATATTGAGAAGAAATTAGAAAATGACAGATTAAGCGAAGATTTGAAACGATCAGTTCAAAAACTACCTGAACAACAACGAATTGCATTTACCTTGGTTTATTTGAATGAACATTCGTATCAGGAAACAGCCGAAATCATGGAAACATCCTTAAAAGCTGTTGAATCGTTGCTATCACGCTCCAAAAAGAATCTTAGAAAAACGTTGGAAGGCAAAGGTTATGGAAACAACTAAAACTATCTTAGACAAAGCCATTCTTCAAGTTAAGAATGAACTTAGATCCACAGAATCTCCAGATGTATCAGCACAAGTTATTCAACGTTTGCATGCATCTAAAACAAATGTGGTTCCAATTAAACGATATATGATTGCTGCTGCAATTGCCATGTTAAGCTTAAATGCTGCTGCTTCTTGGTATGTATGGTCTTACCAAACCGACACCAGCAATGAGCAAGCTTTAGAAGAACTCTATACCAGCCAATCGAGTTGGTCAACCTTTTTAACCCAAGCTGAATAGCCATGTTTGAATCAAAACGCTTTTGGATGTACACCACATTTTCACTCTTAGGTCTTAACCTAATTGTAATTGGTTTCTTTGTATTCTTCTTTGTGATGCGTCCTGCTCTACCCAAAAACGATCCGTTCGACCCCATTTTTAATGTTGCTCGAAAGCTAGAACTCACTCAGGCTCAACGAGATTCTATGAGAACGTTATTCGAACAATCGCCAAAACAAGATTTGCGCCTTAAAATGATGGAACTGCGTCATCAGGCAATGATGGAAAACACCAATCCGGAACCCGATGTTGCTTTACTTGACTCTCTTTATAACGAAATCGGCACCGTTCAAGTCGCATTGGAAAAAGAAATGTTTACAGGAATGCGTCAACTACAAAATATTTCTACTCCTGAACAACGCGTGAGATATAACAGAATGATTGAACGTATGGATAAACGCTTTAACAAGCATAGACGCCAAGGTGAACGTAAGAAACGAACACCCCAATCTGTTAACGACGATATCGATGATGATTGATTAACATGAAAAAGGCTAAGCAGAATGAACTACTTAGCCTTTTTACTGAACTTGAACTGATATAAGTTCTTAGAGTAACATACCCATTGGGTTTTCTAACAAACCTTTCAAAGTTTGTAAAAATTCTGCTGATGTGGCACCGTCAACTACACGGTGGTCACTAGAAAGTGTTACTTTCATTCTCTTGCCAGGTACAACTGCACCATCTTCAACTACAGGTACATCACGAATTGCTCCAACAGCCAAAATACAAGCATTTGGCGGATTGATAATCGCCGTGAACTCTTCAATTCCATACATTCCTAAATTTGAAATCGTAAATGTACTTCCTTCCCATTCCTCAGGAGCTAATTTGCGATCGCGTGCACGAAGCGCTAAATCTTTAGTTTCTTTAGAAATTTGAGTTAAACCTTTGGTATTGGTGTCACGAATTACAGGAGTTACCAAACCGTCTTCAATGGCAACTGCAACGGCAACATGCACACTGTGGTACTGACGAATAACATCGCCTAACCATGAAGAATTAACTTTCGGATGCTTTTTAAGCGCTACTGCTGATGCTTTAACTACAAAATCATTAAAACTGATTTTAACATCGCTGATAGTATTAAGTTGTTCACGAACTTTAATCGCATTTTTCATGTCGATATCAATCGTTTCGTAGAAATGCGGATTTGTGAATTTACTTTCTGCAAGACGCTTAGCAATCGTTTTTCTCATTTGAGAAATTTTGCTGTCTGTATATGCAGTTTGTGAAGAACTCAATGCCGATGCAACCGGAGTCGGGCTTGTGCTTGTTACAGGAGCTGATGCTTTGGGCGCAAAGTTTTCAACATCAGCTTTTACGATTCTTCCCTCAGGACCAGAGCCATTTACAGATGCTAAATCAATACCTTTATCTTCAGCAATTTTACGAGCTAATGGAGACGCCTTAATTCTACCGTCTTCACTTACCTGTGTAGTTTCAACAACAGGAGCAGCCTGAACAGGAACATCTTCTTTTACTTCTTCTTTTGGTGCTGCAGTCGGTGTTTTTGCAGAACTACCGCCAAGAAGTGAAGAAATGTCTTCTCCGGGTTTTCCAATAATCGCCATAGTTCCGCCAAGAGCAACAGCATCACCCTCAGCAACCATCAATTTTAAAATAGTTCCACCGTCGTAAACTTCCACATCCATGGTTGCTTTATCGGTTTCTACCTCTGCGATAATATCACCGGATTTAACGGCATCACCTTCTTTAACATTCCATTTTGCGATAACACCTTCTTGCATGGTATCGCTTAGCTTGGGCATTTCTATTACTATAGCCATACTAATTTGTCTAAAAAGTTGAACTTAATTTCTATAAAGAACTGTTTTAACGGCATCTACAACCTGCTTTGGTTGCGGGAACCATAAATCGAACAATTTCTTGCTAAATGGAGCAGGAACGTCCGGTAAAGTAACACGAAGTACTGGAGCATCCAAATAATCGAACGCTTCGCGCTGAATCTGGAAACCGACTTCAGCTGCAATACCACCGAAAGGATGTGATTCATCAACAACAACAACTCGGTTTGTCTTTTTAATTGATTGAATTACCAAATCCATGTCAAAAGGTTTAATGGTTCTAGGGTCGATAATTTCTACCTCGATACCTTCTTTAGCCAATTCAACTGCGGCTGTTTTTGCAATATGATACGCTTTACCATGTGCAACGATTGTTACATCTTTGCCTTCACGCTTAATTACACCTTTACCAATCGGAATTAAAAATTCTTCGTCAGGTACTTCTTGTTTGTAACCGTACATTTGTTCGGATTCGTGGAAAATAACAGGGTTATCATCACGAATAGCTGATTTTAGTAATCCATATGCTTCGTAAGGTTCAGAAGCGTAAATTACTTTTAAGCCCGGAAAGTGTGCATAGATACTTTCAAAAGCTACAGAGTGCGTTGCTGCTAGTTGACCCGCAGAAGCATTAGGTCCACGAAAAACAATAGGAATTTTTACCTGTCCGCCGCTCATATAACGAATTTTTGCAGCATGATTTAATATCTGGTCGATGGCAACTAATGCAAAGTTGAACGTCATGAATTCAACAATTGGTCTCAAACCGTTCATTGCAGCACCGACACCGATACCTGTAAAACCAAGTTCTGAAATAGGGGTGTCAATTACGCGTTTAAAACCAAATTCCTGTAACATGCCTTGGGTTACTTTATAAGCGCCGTCGTATTCAGCAACTTCTTCACCCATAATAAATACGCTCTCATCGCGACGCATTTCTTCGCTGAGTGCTCTTCTGATTGCTTCTCTGAATTGTAATTCAGCCATTTTAAATTTCTCCTTAACCTATCGCTTAAACTGTGAATGGGAAATCGTTTTCAACATATACATCTTCATATAAGGCTGATGCCTCAGGAAACGGACTGTTTTCAGCAAAGTCAACAGCATCCAATACTTCAGCTTCTACTTCCTCTTCAATTTTTTCAAGTGCAGATGCTTCAGCAATTTTTTCCTTAATGATGTATGATTTTAAGCGCTCAATCGGGTCGAGTTGTTTAAACTCTTCCATTTCTTCTTTAGAGCGATAGTTTTGCGGGTCAGACATTGAGTGACCACGGTAACGATATGTACGAACTTCAAGGAACCAAGGATTGCTGTTTTCACGAACATCAGCAGCAACTTCCTGTAGCTTCTCGATCATTGAAAATAAATCTAAACCGTTTAATACAGCGTTTTTCATGCCATAAGCATCAGCACGTTTGTGTAATTCACCTGCTGAGTGACGTCCAACAGCTGTACCCATTGAGTAACCATTGTTTTCAACCACAAAAATGACAGGCAATTTCCATAATTGTGCCATGTTGAATGTCTCGTTCAACGCACCTTGGTCAACAGCACCGTCACCAAAAAATGAAACAGCTAATCGTTTAGTTCCATTGTATTTATTAGCGAAAGCCAAACCTGCACCTAATGGAATTTGTCCGCCTACGATTCCGTGTCCGCCCCAGAAATGCTTTTCTGCATCAAAAAAGTGCATTGAACCGCCCTTTCCTTTTGCGCAGCCGGTTGCTTTACCATAAAGTTCTGCCATACAAGCTCTTGCTGAAATCCCTCTGGTTAAACCAATACCATGAATACGATAACCGGAGACCATATCATCATCGCCGTTTAAAACGTGTTCAAAACTGGTAGACACGGCTTCCTGCCCAATATATAAGTGACAAAACCCACCGAACTTTCCTCTTTGGTAGCTTTGTGCAGCTCTTTCTTCAAATCTTCTTTGTAAATACATTAAGCGGAACATGGAGATTAATTCTTCATCCGCAATCCCAAGCGCTTTATGCTTTTTCTTTGTCGGCTTTGGTAACTCTGTAGTTTTGTAGAATACACCTGTTGGTGTGCATATTGCTGGAAATACACGCTATCAAACGGGAACATCAGCAGATCAGGTGCTTTATACCGATGGAACTTTTTCGGTAAATGTTTCCGATTCGGTGGCCTACGGTGGTGGTTTACCAAATCCCACTTTTAATCCCCGACGATTTGTAGGATCAGTTACCTATGCTCTAGGTATCTCCGGTGGATGTAGTAACACCTTTACCAATTTCTCCATCGATAGCATTGGAACCGATAGTGCGGTGGTGAATTGGACGACCGGAACTGGTAACACTGGCTTTAGAATGGAA
>SBGQ01000005.1 GCA_006226965.1 bacterium
GGCTGTTCTGTTTTTGAATCTTCGTTTTTCATATCTAAGTTTTTAAGTGTTTGAATCTTTGTGGCTTTTATCTGGCAGCCACGACACCATACAAGATACCGTTAGCGCACATAACGCTTTTTAAAATCTTCGTAAGCCTCGTTTTGTAATTCTTCCGTTACTTCTACATCACAATATACATCAAGCATAAAGTTTATTGCCACCTGTTCACGCACTCGGCAAGCATCTTCTCGCATTTTTGCCCAATTACGTGCGCTAACATTAGATAAAACCAATAGCTCGGCATCAGCTTGTTCAGGAGTTAGTTCTCCGTTGGCTACCTTCTGTAATAATTCTAAGTTTGTTTTTTTCATATCGCTACTGTTTTTATCAATGTCCGTTATATGCAATGCTTATTTAGGTACGCTCATTGCAAATATTTGATACTTACCATCGCAGGCTTCAATTTCTGCTTCTTCTTTTGTGGCAAATACTGGTATATATCCTTCAGCACCGCTTATTTTAACTTTATGCTTATCGCCTGCTAAATCCTGCACTTCTACTAACGTTAGTAGTTTAAGCACAGCATATAACACCGTATCATAACCCATTTGGGTATTGGTGCTGTTTTGTTTTTTTGTATCTTTTCTCATATGTATTTTGTTTTGATAAGTTAGTATTTCAAATCCCAAACGGGTCATATACGTGGCACGTTAGGCTTCATTTTGCCCACGCTCAAATCCGTATTCAGAAAGAAGATTCTGCAAGGCTTCCAATTTGTCGGAAGGAATACCCCTGCGACCTTTCAACCAATCGTTCATAGACTGAGGTGACCAGTCAATTAACTTGGCTAGTGCCGCCAAATTGAAAGCATCACGAGCCAAAATAAATTCTTTTGCTTCCGTTCCTGTACCCATTAAAACATCCTTTTTCTTTGAAGAGGCTTTTTTAACTCAGTCACATCAACTTCGGTCAAACGACCCTCACGCCCTGTACCTCTTTTGAATTTACGGATAGTGCATTTGCCCCCCATATCTACCTTCAATACTCTCCAAAGGTCTTGACCGAATAGAACACATTCATTTGGTTCTGGAATCCATGTTTGATTATTCATCTCTTTAATATTTTTGTTGTGTACAAATATACGCAAAAGAATTTATTTTGTTTACATCTATACACAATTATTTTTACCCCCCCCCAAAAAAAAACGAAAGCCTAACAAGCAGTAAAAATCATGGCTCTTGATACGTGGTGGTTGTTCGGAATTTCCGAACTACTGAGCCACGCTTTTTACTTAGATCGTTGGCAATCATGGCGATTCAACTTCAATTTGAAGTCGTTCGCAAGTAAATCGAATTAAGCCATTCATGTATTGCCAAAGTGGTGATGCATTCGGGTAGTTATCCCATATTTTCAATAGGTGTTTTTCTTGCCATTCTCGTTCAGAATCTATTGGAGAAAGCCACGAATTGCCAACAATAGATAAACCCAATAGCTGTTCATCTGCTTGTTCAGTCGTTAGTTCTCCGTTGGCTACTTTCTGTAATATTTGTAATCTATTTTCTTTCATATCGCTACTGTGTTTATCATTTTCCGTTAATGACACAAACGAAAAATAACCAAGAAAGATTGTCAGTCCCTGTCTTTAAAATTGCAGTCCTTAGACTTTTCAATCCTTTTTAAGGAAGTCATTAGCCAACTATAAAGAGCCTCTCTAGTTGTATGAAGTATAACAGAAATAGCATCAATTTTTTTAACGTCTTTACGATTTTTGATTGCATATATGTTCCCCAATACTGAATAGACCTCAGATACAATCATTATCTTAATACATGCATCTATGAACCATTTACCATCATAATCGAAAGTGATAGCCAATATAGCAAGCAAGAAAGGCAAACAGGCTACCATTATCTTTACACATAAGCCCCACCAGAATTTTTGCCATTCCCATTTAGAATAAGTATCAGGAAGTGAAGTGTGTAGCCTATGCGATTTAATTCCCCCTAAAAAGCTATCTAAGAACATCAAAGAACAAAGTATAACAAATACTTCTTGGTCTATTCCGAAATAGGCAAAGACGGGCGCAAGTAGAAAAATTGCAGGATAGCCAGCATATTGAGAGTATTCTAATATTGTGTGGTTGTGGTCGCTCATTTTTTCCGAATGATGTATATGATTGATAGACATAAAGTTACTATTAAAATGATTGAAACGTAAACCGTGTAGTTGTCAAAGCCTCCGATCAAATAGTAAGAGATGTTTAAAAGATTCAAAGCAATTAGGCCGTAAATGCTTACAATGGTGTAAAGGCATAGCCTGTGATAGTGTGCAAAAAATGCATACCCCACTAATAAAATAAGTCCGTGACCTGTGAATTGAGTAATGATATAGTAGAATATAGTGTACCAATCAAGATCGTAAAAGAATAATGAAATACAGTTGCATACTAATGCAATAAAAGGCATTAGTTTTGCTGTTTCCTTAAAGTAAATCATTGCTCTCTTTTTCATATTAATCTGCGTTTGGTGGTATAGGTGGTATAGGCCCAGCACCACCACCTACTGGTGGTTTAGGAGGGTCTTCTTCTTCACCATCTGGTTTTCTTTTGTACGTAATCATGTTATAAAGGTTTAAGGGTTAGAAATTTCTTGTGGCTTGAATGAATAAGCTTTTAACAACTTAGTGCATTCAAATTCAACTATATTAATATCGTTTTCTGAATAACTTAAAACCCTATCAATTAGAGTGTCTACATTATCACCTTGATATGGTGGTATGTCGTAAGTAGAAATTGCAGCTAAAAAATGTTTAATAGCTGGCATTTTTAATATTCCACTATTATCAATTTGCCTTTCTAATTCTGTTTTTACGCTAACAATAGAAAGGTAGTTTCTTACTCTTTGATTGTATGAATCTACAGTTTCATTTTCATCTTTAACAGGAATGTTTTTATGAAGTGTTTGAAATGCATCTGTAAATTTGAAGGCTATGATTTTGCGAAACTTTGTATTTCCTTCTAGTTCGATTAGGTTGTCGTAAGTAAGTGCCATTTTTATAAGTAAGTTAAAATGTCTGTCCTATTTGCTCTTTGATCTTCTTCAAAAAAAATACCGCTTGAAATATTTCCAACAAATTCAAATCCAGAGACAATTGAACCCATAGTAATATTAAAAGAGGCGTTAGATGTTGAAGGTGTGGTTGTTCCTGTTTGCGTATTTGTTTTGCTCTCAGTTCCATCAATAAAATTAACTATTCTTTCTGATGCAGTAGCGTTGGTAACGTCTACAGTTGAAAAAACAGTATGATCATTGTCATCTGTTAGTCCTGAATCCGTTGAGTACCAAGCTTGACCAGCAGGAGATTCTATCCTATAAGAAAGCCTATTCGCTACACTAAAGAAAGTCCCCGCCCCAACAAAGAACCCAACAGTGCCCGCCGCAGGTCTATTCACAAAAACGTATGATCTTGTAGTTCCAGAAAACCTTTCAAATTCAAAAACCTGAGAACAAACAGTACCGTCATGAATAGAATTAAACAATCCTAATGATGATGGCATAGACATTACCTTTGTCGATGAATATTTTAATGCAATCCTCCCCCCTGAATCTGTGTTTATAGTTCCTGATTCAGCTATAATAGGCATGTTAGCCATTGTATTTTGTTCGTAATAATCTGATGTGTTGTGACAAACTGCCTTTTTAACTAGTCCAGTATCTGTTCCTAAGAATGATAATATACTAGCAGTATCTAATGAACCATCCGCAAGAAATCCGAAAGTATCTTCTGGATATGTTGACCCGTCATCTTTCACTATCGTTATAAAATCAGCCCCCACAAAGCTAGATTTTAGACACTTATTAAATGATATTGAAGGAACAGTCGAAGGATAAACATCAAATAGAAATTCAACCATATTCCTGTTCATCAAAGCACGATAATAAGGTGAACTCATCTGATTTCTATTTTACAGTCAAAAGTAGAACCATCGAATTTTTCACCTACTATGTTATATTTTACAGCACTATCCGCTGGAAATGTTAAAGCATTTGACGCAAAAGTTACGCCACTTGGTAAATCATCTGATTTGAAATAAACAGTTATTCCTGCAATAGTTAAAACGTTGGCGTTAGTATTGGTTAACTGCCATGCAAAACGCCTAAGATTTGAACCGTTACTAAAAGTGGTAGTAGTGTTTGCTGTATATGCCGATGTGGTTATATCTAGTTCCCTTGCGCTATTAGCGTTTGCCGTTGTCGGGTTTGTGCCTAATGAAATAACTTCATACGAATTGAACAAGTTTTTAAGCCATGTTTTGATAGTTGACCATGCTTGATAAACACTTTGAGGCGTTGTAGTTGGTGTTTTTACAGCATATAATATATCAGTATCCGCAATAGAAGCATCTGCTGATAGTTCTTCTAAGTATCTATAATCACCTGTTGGCGTTGCTACCTGATAGCATATAACAGCTTGAACAACAACAAAAGGATTCATAACATCAATCGAAGAACTACCTCCGTTAGTAGTGTCCATACTACCTCCTGAAAGAATTACCTCTGTTTGTACTTCTTGCCCACCTGTAGCTCCTAATGTTCTAGATGTAAGCCCAGAACCACTACCAGCACCTAAAGGTACTCTGCCTTGTAAATCGGGTAGATTAAATGTTGTAGATCCATCACCAACCCCGTAAGTAGTACTAATAACAGCAAATAAATCAGCGTAAGTAGTGCGACTAATAGCAGCCCCATCACACTTTAAATAGTTAGCGTTTGGGTCGGTAAATCCTTGTATGGTTATTTGTCCTATGTATGAACTCATTATATTTCAAATTTAATAATTATTCCGCACAACTTTGTATTTCTACTATTTCACCGCTAACTGTTCTGTAAGCATTCAAACTCATGAAGCTATACCAAGCATCCGAAACAGTTGAAGCAGGGTTTCCGCTAACAGTATAAAGGATTGAACCAACAATCAACGTAGCATCTTCTGAATAGTAAGTACTAAATGACATCGCGCTACAAGCATCTGCTTTTGTAGCATCTGTTTTTAAACTATAACTGTATTCACTACCGCAAGATGTAATAGTAATTATTTCTCCAGATGAATCAAGTTCAATTGCCTGTCCTTCGCTTGGATATTTATACCATCCTGCACTTGCCGTGGTTGTTGGATTATAGCTAGTTGTATACAAAACAGAACCAACTATCAGAGTACTATCTTCTGAATAGAATGTTGTTGTACTTGCCAATGACCCACAAGCTTCTGAAGCATCTAGGAAAGAATCATCTACAAGACTATGTGAATATTGAGTAACACATCCGTAAGAATCAATTACTAACCCATCAACAATATGATATTGAGTTCCTGAGTATGTATACCAACCATTTGCAGGAACGCTTGACCTATCTTCTAAAGTTGAATAAACACGGCTGCCTAATCCAAAATAATTGACATGATTATATAAAGTTGTTGAACTACCACCTCCCAAACAAGCTAGATATTGCGTTGAGTATCCCCCCGTAACTGCAAAGCTAAACTCGTCAAAATCTAACGGGGAGTGAAGCCTCAATAAGTCACCGTTAGAAAGCATTAAGATATAACCTTGCGAAGTTACTAATCCATATTGAGTAGTGACTTCATATTTCTCCCTCAAAACAAATTCACAAAGCCCCCCTAAAGGGCTATAGGTTACAGAAATGGGAAACCCTTTTTTAGTGTTCCCATTAGGATCTATAAAAGATATATAACCATGCCTTTTGCTATCATTATAATCAGTTAAAGCATCTTTTATAGTGTTTAGCTGATCATAAGTTATAGCCGCTTGAAAAGTGAATATACGCCCTCCAAATAGCTTATCATTTCTATTTATTGAACTCAATTGAAGATTCCCGTCCATTTGAACGGTTGTCTTTTGAGGGTCTAAAATATAGCTACCTTGCCCGCTTTTGAATTTAAACTGAGCGTCACCATTTAGTTTAAAATCCTGAGTTTTAACCAGCTCTGTAGATGACTTGTAATTAAAACCACTATTAAACAAAGGGGAATTATTGAATAGCATGTACTTAGGATTAATACCTCCGTTGTAAATGCCTTTAGGGTCAATCACTCCCGAAACGGTATCAAATTCGTCATCTCTAGCAGCTCGTAAAGAAGATGCTGCAAGCGTTAAAGTATAGTCCCCTGAAAAGTTTTCGTCCGTTGAAACGCTGCCTACGGTAAGAACAAGATAACCACCATCACGAACAGTTGAAGATACCGTAAAGCTCCCTGCATTTGTCATGCCTGACCCTGCAAGCGTTATAGATTCAGCTCCAATATCAAAATAAGTACCGTATAGTTTAATTAGATTGTTTGATGAGTCAAATATAATGTTGTATGGCTCACCTGTGTACCTTTTTACCGTGTAAGTGTCGCTTGTTATGCCATGAATAATAAACAACTTGTCGTCATCGCTAACAGTATTTGATGGAACGTTTTTGAATTGCTCTCTTCTTTGGTTTTCTATCTTATAACCGCTTGATATAGAGCTTGAAATGTAATCAACACTCCCCTTTACCCTTTGTATTGGAGTTATATGAGTATTTATCGTGTTGTATTCATCTAGGTTAGATGTTTTATTCTCATCTGTAGAAGATGGGATTTCAGAATATCCAGTAGTTATTTTATTAAAAATTACCTCATTATCTATTGTTGCCGAATATGTACCGTTTACGATATTGGAAATTGATAAGACTTCAAGGTCAGCATAAAAGAAACTATATCTTTCAACATAACATTTGGTGGTTCCTGAATCATTCATCAAAGAATACCCTAACCCGTAAATTGGACTTGCTTGTTTTGAGAATAAATCTTCAAAACTAAATCGCATCGGCCTATCAGATGTAGAAAACCCCCTAATCAAATAACCATTAGAAGAAAATATATTAGTTCCATAGTCATCTAAAAAAGAGCTTTCAAAAATTCCAGTATCGCCAACTATTGATTCAACTGCATGACTTAGCGCATCTTTTAAAAGATAAACGCTGCATGTAGAGTTGTCTTCAAACAGATTTAAAGATATAGTAGCTAGATTATTAGTATTGTTATTGAATTGTATTGAGTGTATACCAGCGGGAGTTGGTATTGTCCAGTTTTCATAAATCTTTACACTTGCACCTGTTGGAATGTTAAATCTAGCATCAACCGAATAAGCTACATTATGTGTATCATTTACACCCGATGCAATTATGAAATCTTCTTCAATAAGTAATAGCTCTATTTCAGTACCATTAACATCAGCGTAAACACCTTCTAGGGTTAGGGTTTCTCCGTTAAACCCTGACACAATAATATCATAATCTGCATCAATCTTAACAACTAATTCACCGTCTGTTTCCGTGAATATAAAGTTGGCTGTAATTCCTGCAACACTGGTATATATGTCAGAAAACACACCTTGACCAAACTCGTTATTAAGAGTGTCAAGAAATGAACTAACTCCTGTCGAATTTCTAAAATCCCATTGAACATAGAAAGTACTAGAACTATCAATTGATGTTGTAGTAAAATCAGTTGAATTAGCTCTCTGAACTTTTTGTAATGCCTTGCTATGAAGAAACATAGTATAATGAGAAATTCCTGTTATTAAATCTCCATCTATACTCGTTGAGCTACTAAAATCAATTGGAATATCTTTTCTAACCCTAAATTTGTCACCTAACAAAACCCTTCTAGCTAGAATCTCATAAGCATAATCAATTTCAGTAAGCTGTCCAAAATCCAAATCAGCTAAAAAAATAGTTGACCATGACCCATCATACTCTTGTATTTGAAATTGACATTGCCCGTCAATACCTTTTGATTCAAATATTGCCTTTATAAGGTCATAGCCTGAATAACTTTCCCCCGTTCCAGTTTTAACCCTATCAAAGATAAACGGTGTTTCTGCGTCGCTATACTCTAAATAAACACCATGAGTTTCGGGGTTTCTTTTTAGCGTAATTTTAGTTTCTCCAATATCTTCAGGCTCCCGAATCAATAATGCATCACCCGCACTATCGAGTAAAACACCCTCTATATCAATTAATCTAAATCTTGTAGTTAATTCAAAAAAGCCCATTAATAAGTATTAGATTTAGTCCAATCAATATGTTTTGTATTCCCTTTCCTTAAGTTCTTAACAAACCTTCCGTTAACAAAGTCAATAGACAATTCTGGTCTATCCTGTAATACTTTGGCTATTTTATCGCTGTTGTCATTGACGGTTACTTTTACGTTGTTTTCTTTCCCAATATTCATAGCTCGTTCAGACATGTTTCGACTAGCCGCCATCATTCTTTCGGTCATTATACCATCCATAACTCTTGACCCCTTCGGTAAATCTACCAATGTTGACTTTTTAGGAGAAACCCACATCTTACCACTAGGCTCTTGTACAAGTTCGTTTTTACCCCCATCACCAACAATAGCTAATCCTCCTTTGTGGTAGTCTGTTCCTTTTGCATATTGAGGGATAGGCTGGGCTACGATCGCAGCTATTTTAACAGCCCCTAATATTGCTGTTGCTATTGCTTTTGGTGTAATAACACCTGCTTTTAAGGATGCTAAATTAAGAGCTATTATTGCTTGTGTTATTGATATGGCTTTTTCAAATATTGCAATCTTTCTTTGTCTTCTAGCTTGTTGTTTTTCTACCTGTTCTATTCTTTTATCGTAAGCCTCGTTAATTCTTGCTTTAGCATCAGCATTGTCTCCAACCAACATTAACTCTTTTTGTCTATTTTCTTCTAATGAGTTTATTCTCCTTTGATCTTGACCTACCTGAAAATCTACCAAAGATGTTAACCCTTCTCTAAGTTTATCAGATGTTTTAGTTAATTTTTCCTGAAGAATCTCAAAAGTCCTTATTGCTGAATCTTTAGCAAAGTCACCAATGGATTTATAGAAATTAAAAGAATTAGTCCTTATGACCTGATAATAATCTGACCATGACTTAGTAATGGTTTTGTTTGTTTCATCAGTTCCTTTTATCCTTGATTTATTATTAGACTCAATGATTTCTGTTAATTCACCTTCTAACATTCTTTGACGCTCCAAAGCTTTGTTAACATCATTAATAGAGTCTAAATTATCACGATCAGCAGCAAGTTTCTCAATTACAACTTCTCTTAATCTGTTGACAGCACGCTCTGAAAGTCCTAAACTAGCGGTGTATTTATAAAGCTCTTCTCCATTTAGTTCAAGTATTTTCTTTTCATCAAGTTGAACATTAAAATACCTTTTGAATGTTTCGATTTGCTTATTATAACTGTCTTCAATTGCATTTACATTATCCCTTAGAAGCTTTTGTTTTTGGCTTAAAGTAGTTTTCTCGTCAAGAATAGACCTCTCATTAACTGACTTTCTACGATCTTCAATATCAAGAAGTAAATCAAGCTCCTGTTCGAACTGATCTAAACGAATCATTTCTATTTCTTTTGCGTTCTCATATTGAGTTCTTAATAGTTCATTTTCAGCGTTTTGATGTGCTGCTAATGCAGTTATTAAATCATTTAAGGCTAATCTACCATCTTCGTTAACCTTTATTCTGTTTTCCTCCGCAATAGTTCCTTCCTCAATAGCCTTTTTTATTTCCTTTTCAGCGACTCCAGTTTTTGCAAGTGCTTGTATTTTCTCTTTTACTTCAAGTTTAGCAAGATTTACAGACTGTTCAGATAACTGTTTTTCAGACTCTAAGAGCTTTTCGGCTGCTTCGCGTCTTTGTTTTAGGCTTTTTGTATCATTATCTCTAATGGATTGTAATTCAATAATGTTTTTTGCTAATCTAGCTTCTTGATAAGCCGTCCTAGATGTTTGATTTTCTAAATCTCTTCTAACTTCAATTAAAGTATTTGAAGCTCTTATGTTTTCTTTTACAGCGTCAACCGTTCCAAACAAAAATTCACTCCATCCAATTTCACCAGTTATTAATTGCCCTACTCTAGTTAGTAGTGTGCTGAATGTTGTGCTTAATGCGCTAACCGCTTTTTCAAGAAATTCAGCACCTCCAGTTAGTTTTTTGAAGCCATTAAAAAGAAGTGTAACCGCCCCAACAATCACAACTAAAACAGCACCTACTGGATTTGCTGCCAATGCTTTCAATCCCGTACCTAAAGTTTGTACACCACTTGCAGCATGGCCCATTGCACCTCCCATGCTTTGAAATAGCTCTGGATAGTTACCTACGTTGCGCTGAAATTGCCCTGCATTGGCATCTATTTCCTTGATCTTAGTATCGAGTTCTCCTACTTGCTTTTGGAGTTCCTTAGCCTCTTTAGAATTAACACCAAATTGAAGTGCAACGTCTTTATATTGCTTTCTAAGGTCGTTTAGTTGCTTTGTTTCACGCTGATAAAGACTAACAAGCTTTAACGATTCTTTGGCACTTTCTTTTAGTTCCTTATTTTTCTCTGAAATTTGAGTGCGAAGCTTTGCAATTTCTTGCGCTTCATTACTTTCTAATGACGTTAATTTTGTTTGTAGAGCGATTAAGTCACGGTTGTTTTTGAGTGTTTCTTCACGCTGTTTGTTGAACTTATTTTCCTCTGATTTTAAGGCTTTTATATTACCCTCTAAGTCCTTGATTTGTTTTGTAAGATATAGATATTGTTCTTTTTGCCCTTCTGCTTCTTTCGCGTCTTCAGCAGCAGCTTGTCGTCCTTTTTCAGTAGTTACATCTAATTTCTTTTTAGCCTTCGTTGTTTCCTCAATACTTTTAACTAAGTCTCCATGTAGTTTGGTTACAAGTTGTAGTTCTTTTGATATTTCTCCGATAGTCTTTGAATAGGCATTTGATAACTTTGGCAAAGCATCTATTACCATGTTCAAATCCGATACTGATTTTTCTAAATCAAAGAGTTTGTCGAAACCTACTGGCATTTTTCAATATTTACCGCAAGTTACGAATTATATATCTATGTCTAGTAGATAGTCTATTGCTGTTCTACCAAATAGGTCTGCTAGCAATCTAATGCTAGATACTATCTCTTTAGTATTTGAATGAGGTGTTAATGTTGATTCGTCAATAGTAGATGGCTCCAATGCCTCTACCGCTGAAATATTACCAGATGAATGATCTGTAATAAGATATGGACGTGTGACTACAAACATGTATGATTGATTAGTCTGAGGGCCTTCGTAAAATCTAACTTTTTTCATGAGTTAAAAATACACGAAAACAGGGATAAATAAAAAAGCCCCGAAGGGCTGTGAATTAGTCAGCGTATATTATAACACCAGTTTCTTCAAAATCATCAACAAAATCTTGTAAGATTAAATCGTTGCCTAAATCATCTCCTTTATAATCCTCTATGAATTGAAAAATTTTATTCATGTCGCCTTCTAAAGTTACTTGAATTTGATCTCCGTTTGATGTTTTGCAAAATACTTTCATGTCTTCTTCGTTTTGTTGATACTAAGGTATCACAACTTTTGAACGCGAATAAACACATTTACATGAATGGTCGTATTTTTATATGAATGAAAAAGGCAACCCGTCTGGCCGCCCTCCCTGAAAAATTTCATTTAGAACTTATTCGTATTATGCCCTTTCTACTAGGAAAATCTTTATCATAGAAGCATTTATAGTACTCATTTGAATCGCAAGGATTCATTTCTTTGGGAACATCTGACTTTTTATCGTATCGTTCCGCTGGCTTATTGCATATAGGACAATGGCCTATTTCATGCGCTTTGTTTTGGGTCATACCCTAACTTTTTGATTATTCAATAATAAGACCTTATGTTTAGCTCTTGATTCATGATCGAAAACAAAACCATCCTTCAAATAATGGCAATGGTTTCTAACACTACCACTTTCATAAATTTTGCCGTTTCTAATTGCTTTACTCATTTCTTCTTATTCTGCTTTTCTAAAATGATTAAACGGTGCATAAATTTATAAGTTGTCATTTGCTCAGGATTTTGAAAACCGTTTTTTTCCATGATAGCGCAAATAGTCTCAAATTCAGCATCCTTTTGCTTCAAAATACTGCCTTCCTCTGAATCTCTATACTCTTTAACTCCCGTGACCATGTTGATATAATCGCTAATGTCTTTGAGTTTAGTGAGTATTTCAGTTGTGTCTTCGCCTTTATAGTCTTTTAAGATAAACTCTCTTATCCTCCTTGCCTTTGTTTCTAGGCTGATTGCGAGATCAATTGAAGTTCCGTCACTATCTCGGTCAGAAAACAACGCTCGTAATTCTGAATCAATTTTTTTTTTACTTCTGTTAAGACTTCCTCAACTTCACCTTGACTTATTTTTTGAACTACTTTGTCTAATTTATCCAAGTACTTTAAATCATACTCTTTGCCGTTGACCGAATGAATCAAAACCCTAAATGATTTGTAGGTAGTGTTAAATCCGTTCAAAGCCCAAAATAAAGTATTATGAAGATTCTTAGCTTCTTTGTGAGTATTGATAATGTCTGAATCTGAAATGAACTGATAAAGCCTACCAAATCGCGTTCCTACGTCCTCCATGCTTGAACCTATGCCAACGTCCTGCATTAGTAGCTTTTCAAATTCATTGTACCGATAAACTGGAAGCTCTTTAATTGAGCTATAAAGTAAAACGGTTGCGGTTGTACGGCCTAAGATGTTTTTAACCTTTACTTCTTTCATTCCTTAAATATTCAAGACCGGCATTAACGTGTTCGATAATCATGTCTTTTACAGAGTCAATAGACATAGTTTCTAAATCTATTGAGGCCCCAGTATCAATGCTTTTAGTAACTATCTTTACAAATGCTTCACAAACTTCTTGCTCTGTATATAGACCAAAAGGATTAATCTTTACTTCTTTCATTATATGTCAGCTCTTCCAAATACATGAAGAACTAAACTTCCACCATGTAATTGGTATGTACCTATATATTCTCTTTTAACATTATAATCAACGGGATGCCCTGTTCCAAAAATATCAAAAGCCCTTTTTACTAATGGTGATTTAGGGTCTACTAATGCCCAAATATTAGGAGTTCCATTTTGAACTTGAACACATAATATCTTAGATTGATAAGGCATTTCTATTTCTTGATAATCAGTTGTTTCTAACTGAAACTTCCATATTGTCTTTTCCATACATCTAATTACGAAAACCAGTTTAAAAAAAAAATTAGCATGAAAGCAAAATGTCAGTCACAAGGGTGCAATTAAAAATAACCTTCAAGTCTTGAATTGAGTGAACTCTGCCTAAGAATATAACACCTCTATCAAATGGCTCTACTCCACATTGAGAATTAACAGAGCAAGAAGCTTCTATTTTAGAAACACTGCCATACTCAAAAGTTATAAAGACAGAGTATACAGCATTGCCAAAGTCTTTAGCATAAACAAAAGTACCATTGAATTTATCTTCTTCTTTGAAGCCAATATCTAATATGAATTCTTTCAATTCTCTTGATTTAGCGTGTATTTCCGTTAATGTGTTTTCTAATTCATTCATGATAATTAGTACGAAAACCAGTTAAAAAGGTTTAGCAATTATCTGGATGAATTACGTCTAAATTCAATCTAAAGCATGAATTAGGATAATATAACCTTTGAGTTTGTACAAGGTTTAATGTGTACCGATCAAAAACCCTTTCAGGTTCATCATATACCGCCACAACTTCAACGGCTTGCAATGAGCTATTATTTATGGCCGTTATTGCAATGTCTATAAAGTCGGGTGTATAGTCACCACTTTTAGACAAGTCTGCTCTATTGAGGTCTAACCATACGATAACATCTATGTTTAACTGCCATCGTTTTAATTTTACAGTTCTAGTATCTTCTTCAAATCGCTTTTCATCATTCACACGGATAAAAGAATAACTATCGAAGTTGTCTTCTGTCAATAGGTCTAAATAGTCTTTCCCGTTACCAACAAAAACAGAAGGGAATAAGTAGGTTTGATTTTCTTCAATAGTTGATCTAAAAACAGCCCTAGCAAACGACTTTTGAACAACGTTTGACATAGCCGTTTGAATGATCTTGCAAGGTATATCCACTCCCACGGGTGAAGTAATTACATGAGGGGTTATATTTTTTATTGCGTTTGGCGTTAGTCTACTCATTTTGATGCTAGTTCAAATAATCTCTTTTCAATCTTTGGCTTTATTCTTCGTCTTAGTTCTTGCAAACTTTCTTCATTCAAATCTAATATATGTCCGTATTTCTTTGTTAAAAATGATGTTTTCGTATCTGTTCCTATCACTTCAAATTGGTCATCTTCAATTAAGGCATCAAACCCAGCATGAAAAGCACCTGTATCAAATAGAACAATCTTCCCCGGTGCATTTGGTGCTTTTGAGTTTGGCACATAGCTAGGCATATCAGTTCCGTCCGATTTCTTGCCTTTCCAGAGTTGCTTTCTGTTTAGTTCTGCGATGTACTCTCTTTCACCTATTAAAACGTCCTGAATAACCTTGTTCAAGTTGTCTCTAATGAATTTTAAGTTATCCGATACACGTTTTAACTCAGCTATCACACCGCACCAGATTTAATACTTAGAACTCTTTTGCTATCGCTACCCATAACTGAGTTATCCATTCCGCTAAAATCAAATGAAAGCCCGTTATTAGCTTCTCTTACTCTATCTGCAAGCGTTCCGTATGCTTCTTTATGGTGAAATAGTTGCTTTTCTGCCATTGCTTTGATTTGGTTTGACAAGCTATTTGCACCCCTTGTATTATATGCCAATCCTTCCATTAGCACCATTGCAACGTTATATTTCAAAGGGTTAGATACTATTGATTTTTCTTGAATGAAGAAAGGCGTTAAGTCGGTGTCAATAGTTAGGTTTAGATTTAGTCCGTATGTTCTGGTCGGGGTCAAGTCAGCGTAAATAGGGTTAAACATTTTATCGTCTGTCATATAGCTTTCAAGGACATTAAAACCTATAATGTCGAAGTACTTTGAATATTCTTTGTAGAAGTTCCTCCAAACGTCATCATCTGAAAGTGGTTGACTATCCCATGAAACATTTTTGTTAATTGCTTGTGCGCTCAGTGCTTCTAAGTCGCTTTGATAGTACCCTAGATAGAAGTCCCCTCCTGCATCGTAAGTATCAACGTATTTAAGAGTGTTATTGGTCGTTAGTGAAGTCCATTGAAATGAATTAGCCGTTGTATGATCTATTGACCAAGTAGCTAGTGCATCTGATTGCGATTCGTGGTAAAGCCTAAGTGTTAATCCTTCAAAAGCAGCATCAAATTGATGACCTATTTTATTGATTATGCCTATTAAGTGCTTTTCTTTCTTTTTTATTCTTATGCGGATACCAACGAATCTATTTGTATTTAGTTCTTTATCCGACAAGTCACCACCACCATTATAAAGCAAGATGTTTTCAAATATAGACTTTGCAACCTCTCTGTTTTTCTTAGAGTTCATATAGGTGTCTAGCATCCTATCTATGCCATTGTAATAAGCTTTGATAAGATAATCACTCAATGAATCTATTTCAGTCCAATAGCTATTTTCAGCAGGTGTGTTTCCGCTTGATGGCGTTGCGTTGATATACTCCCAACTTGACCCACCGCTTGAAACCTTGTCACCTACTGAGTAAGTAGTAGCGCCATTATAAGCGGTGTAATTATACTTACTGAAATTCTTAGCCGTTTGGTCAATGTTCTCAATAGTTAACAAGCTATGAGCATCATTAACATACATACCGCTTGATGAAGACAGTAGACTAGGTACTAATGAAGGATATGAAGGGTCGGTAGCATTATGAAATCCTACTAACCCAAACAATGAAGTATGTAGTGTTGGTCTATCTATAAACATTATACTTGCTTTACAATTAAATAAGAATCTAAAATAGCGGTTAAATTATCAGTACCTGTTTTGTTTTCAACTTCTAATCTAATTCGATCATCTTTTTTTAAGTCTACCAAAAAGCTAACAGGAAAAAAGGCTAAATCATCACCTCCTGCAAAGTTATTAACAACTCTTCTCATATGGTTTACTTGTGTAGAAAATGTAGCCCCGTTATCAGTACTTTTTGTTACCCTTAAATCAACTACATCTCCACTACTTCCAGACAATGAAATATCACCCGTTATATTATATGTCCCATTTCCACTAAGCAACCTAAATTGACCGTTTGTCGGCTCATCAAAATGACTGGAAAGTTCTATCGAAAAAGAACCAAGTAAAGGATAATAAGTATCAATCACAGAAATAACAGTCTCAACTTCTGAATTAATAACCCCTTTAATATACTTGGTTGTGTTTGGTAGACCTGTGTTATTAGACCAAAGACTTTTTATTGAGGTATGATTTATGTTAGGATATATTGTTGTATCACTTGCATTAATAGCACCTTCACGAGTAATAAAACAACCGTTAAGGATTAAGCTTTCTTCGTTGGTTATATTTGAAGATGAGAAGTCAATCAAAGCACCACTAGCAGGAAGGTCACAGTTTATATTTGTAATAAACCTACCTGAAAAAGTAAGTCCTAAACCAGCCTTGAACAATGATGTAATATTAGATAACGTCCTTACAATAGAAGTATCAATTCTAACACCATTCATTTCTCCTATAAATTCCAACTCAGGAGTTCCGCCAAATCGACCTGTCCCGTTTTCTAAGTATTGCCTAAAACCATTTAAAGAACCTAATGAAGTACATGAGTTAAAGTTGCATTTATTAATCTCTATTGCTTCATTATTTGTCGATGAAACAAGATCAAACACCTTTGAAGATGTTCCTGTTACCTCAATTCCAATGTCATCAATTAGTAAGTTTCCGCAATCTTCACTAGAAAATAAAGTATAATTGTCATCACTGCAAATAAGTTTTGAAGTATCGAAGTTGAATCCAATAATATAAGCACCTGTTGACGGAACTGAAAAAGACAAATCTAGACCACTTAAATCAACTATTCCATCAATGAAATAAACCACAGAACTAGATAGTGTTTCGCTAAGAATAACAGAAACGTTGTCTTGATTAATGGTTATTTGTTTGGGGACAAAATCAGTCCTTTCAGCACCACCGCTAAAATGAACTGATCCGTTTTGATATGTTACATAATGACCTGCCATACCTCAAAGATACGAATTTTAGCAAAGAAAAAAGCCACTCGTTAAAGTGGCTTAAAATGGATTGTACCCGTGCCCCGTTTATTGCTCTTGGGCTGTGAGGCGTAAGGCATCGCCCTTTCCGCACCATTTACTACTCTTCTATGTCTCTTATTTCCAGCCCTTCAAACTTCTGTATTGCTATTGCTCTGTCTAGCTCATACCTTAACAAATTATTTGATTGCTTAAGTAAGTTTGAATGAGCTTTAGCTTCTTCAACAGAAATACTTTTT
>SBGQ01000121.1 GCA_006226965.1 bacterium
AGTGGTAATCCACCAATTGCACCATTCGTACTTGATCAAATTGATCTTTTAAAAAAAAACGATGAGTTAATTGTGATGCCTTATGCAATTAAAGGGAAGGGTATAGTTGGTTATTTGCTTAGTTATCTAAAGTTTAAAGGTTTCCTAAAAACGTTTAAGCCACAAATAATACATGCACATTTTGGGTATTCAGGTTTTTTTGCAAATATTCAAAGAAAAATTCCTGTGATAACAACATTCCATGGTAGCGATATACATAATAGTCGTAAGCGTAAATTATCGATGATTGCATTGAAGTTGTCAAAGCACGTGATTTATGTAAGTAAATATTTAAATAAGTTTGTAGATTTTGAAAAATATAAATCAAGTTATTTACCATGTGGTGTTAGCACAGATATCTTTAAACCGTTAGATAAAAAACAATGTAGAGAAAATCTAGGGTTAGATGTAAACAAGTATTATGTTCTTTTTAGTAGTAGTTTTCATAGACCTGAAAAAAATTCGAAACTTGCAATTGATGCCATAGATTTATTAAACAAGTCTGGAATCGATATTCAATTAATAGAATTTGATGGAATAAAAAGAGAAAATGTTCCATTGTTGATGAATGCAGTAGATGTTGGTTTACTTACATCATTAAATGAAGGGTCCCCTCAATTCACAAAAGAATGTATTTCATGTGAGACACCAATTGTGTCTGTGGAAGTTGGTGATGTAAGAGATCAGTTTAATAATTGTAATTTTGCTTATTTAGCTGAATACTCAATTGAAAGTGTCGCAGAGAATATTAAAAAGGCTGTGTCTGTATCGAGTCATTTAAAAAAGCAATCTAACCTTGATTTCTATTCGAACAATAGAATTATTAGTGAGACGATTCAAATCTATAAGAAAGTATTGAATGAAAAATAATGCTTTTGCTTCAGGCACATTTTTAAGACGAGTAGTTGATTTTTTTCATTTCTTTTATTTAAGCTTATTAAATCACGTGTTTAATCGAATTCCAATTTATTGGATTAGAAAGTTGATTTATAAATACATGTATTTTATGAAGATTGGCGATAAGTCTAATGTTCAAATGGGAGTAAGAGTATATGCGCCATGGAAAATTAGAATTGGTAATAACTGCTCAATAGGTCATGATTGTTTGTTAGATGGAAGAAGAGGTATTGAAATTGGTGATAATGTTGATTTAGCCGGTTATGTTAGGATTTTTACTCTTGGTCATGATTTAAATGAAGAAGATTATCGAACTAAAGGCGCTAAAGTTATTATTAGAAATAATGCTTCAATATTTACAGGAGCTTATATTTTGCCAGGTAAGGTGATTGCTGAAGGTTCAGTAATTGCATTAGCATCAGTGATTACTAAAGACACAGAACCTTGGTGTATATATGCCGGTAATCCTGCAAAAAAAGTTGGAGAAAGAACTATTCGTAAATTAACGTATAACAGAAATTATAAACGATATTTCCACTAAAGTGATATTATTTGATATTTATCATACTCCACAGTTAAATTTTTTTAAAGAATCCATAAAAAAACAATCACCTTCTAATGTTATAGTTTCGATAGTTGATCGAGGGAAATTAAAGAGTATAGCACATAAAGAGCTGGATGGGTATTCAATTATTTCGCTTGGTAGTTACAGATATAACTATAACTTTGTGGCAATGCTTCTATTAATCATCCTGCCAAGATTTTTTCAACTAGCGTACCTAGTTTGGAAGTATAAAATAAAGTTTGTCGTTACAGCAAATTATCAAGCAAACTTAGTCGCAAAGCTATTTGGTGTGCCGAATATCGTTTTTAATGACGACCCGAGAAAAGGCGTAATAGAAATTGCAGAGTTTTCAGCCAATGAAGCATTTGTTACAAAAGGGATAAAAAGAAAAAAATCGATAGAATTGAATGTTCTCAAAGAGTGGGCATATCTATCTCCAGATTATTTTATACCGAATATAGGAGTTTTAAAAGAGTACGGATTATTACCTTTTAGTTATTATTTCATAAGGGAAGTCTCTACAAATACATCGAATTATTACGACCAAGAGAATTTAACTTCATTACAGTTAGAAATTGAAGGAACGGTCTTACTTTCACTGGAAGATAAATCAAAATTGAATAGAGTAAATTCAGAATGGAAAGTATTAAAGGAACCCATATCTGATATTCATTCATTAATGTATTTTAGCAAAGCATTTCTATCAACAGGTGATAGTATGGCTAGAGAAGCTGCAGAGTTAGGTGTCCCGGCTTATTATTTAGGAATACGTGATATGTATGCAAATAATGAATTGATTCAAATGGGGTATCTAAAAAAAATTGAGATTAAAAATGTAAATAGAGAGTTGTCTGAATTGCCTGTTTTGTCCACAATTGAGGATGAAATAAAAAAAAGAAATGAAAAAAGGATGTATCTTTCGGAACAGTGGGAAGATATTAATCGTTTAATCGACCATAAAATAAAATATTACCATAAATAAATCTGATGAATATTTCTGTTTTTGGCCTAGGCTACGTAGGGTGTGTCAGTTTAGGCTGTTTATATAAAATGGGCAATAATGTAATTGGTGTCGATATTGCCGAACATAAAGTCAATTTAATTAATGATGGAAAGCCTACAATAATAGAAACTGAGATTGATTCTCTAATTTCATCCGGAGTAAATGAAAAGAAAATTTCAGCGACAACAGATGTAGTTTATTCTATAAAGGAAACAGACTTTTCCTTTATTTGTGTTGGAACTCCTGTAAATGCTTATGGCGAGATGAATCTTTCATATATAAAGAGTATCTCTAAATCAATTGGCGAAGGATTGAAAGGCAAGGATAGTTATCATGTTGTGGCCGTTAGAAGTACTGTTCCTCCCGGAACTTGTAAAATGGTGTCCGAAATTCTAGAAGAAGTTTCTGGAAAAAAGGAAGGGAAGGATTTTTCAGTAATATCAAACCCCGAATTTTTACGAGAGGGAACAGCAGTATACGACTATTTTAACCCGCCAGTAACCGTGATTGGTTCAAAAGATATATTAGCAGGAGAAATAGCATCATCTCTTTATGCAACATTAGGCGCACCTATTGAAATGGTGCCAACTGAAGTGGCAGAGATGATCAAGTTTGTTAATAATTCATGGCATGCCGTTAAAATTGCCTTTGCAAATGAAGTTGGTTTAATAGCAAAAGAAATGAATGTTGATTCACATCTGCTAATGGATTTATTTGCGAAGGATACAAAGCTGAACTTGTCAAAAGCATATACAAAACCAGGGTTTGCCTATGGTGGGTCTTGCTTACCAAAAGACTTAAGTGGACTTGTATATTTAGGTAAGATGAATCATTTGGAAGTTCCAGTATTAGCATCAGTATCAGGTAGTAATAACGGAATTAAAAAGAAGGCTGTAGATAAAGTATTGTCTTTTGGACGGAAGAAAGTGGGTGTACTCGGCATTTCTTTTAAAGAAGGTACTGATGACCTTAGATATAGCCCGTATGTTGATGTTGTTGAGGAATTAGTTGGAAAAGGCTACGATGTTAGTATTTATGATGCAAATGTGAATTATTCTAATCTATTTGGTATTAATAAACAATTTATTGACGTGCATTTGCCACATTTAGTTCACTTACTAAAAACAAACATTGATGACGTTGTTCAAAATTCTGAAATCATTCTGGTTTCGCACAAACTGCCTGAGTACCTTGAATTTCCGAAGAGATTCCCTGAAAAAGTATTTATTGAGTTGACAAAGAATAATCATGGATCGTTAATTCCTGATAATGTTTCTGGAATAACATGGTAGTGATTGGATTTCCAAAAAAAAGATTCTATTTTTGACTGGGAACAAGGAAGTAAAGATGATGTTCAAAGCACTAAATAGCTACAATAACCATAATCTATGAGTGAAGTTTTACTGCAGGAGAGAATCGCTGAAGTTCCTTTTGTTCGGCAATCTCAAAATGAAAAATTAATTGATATACCTGTTTTCTCATCAGGTGAAAGTGATTGGCAAGCAAAGTATTGGATAATGCTTTATGCACGTAAGTATTCCCAATCAAACTATATGAAATTCAAATATTTAACAAGCCAACTGATTGGATTGCTAGCATTAGTTTTATTAACCCCTGTATTACTTTCTGTGGCGTTTATCATAAAGCTAGATTCGAGAGGGCCAGTATTTTTTAAGCAGAAAAGATTTGGTTTCATGGGAAAGTCTTTTACGCTTTATAAATTTCGAACAATGATTCAGGATGCGCATTTAATGCAAGAACAATATGCACATCTAAATGAGATGAATGGTGGGAGATTATTTAAAAGTGACAAAGATCCGCGTATTACAAGACTCGGTCGTTTTCTTCGAAAGTTGAGTATAGATGAGTTGCCTCAATTAATTAACATTGTTAAAGGTGACATGACAATTATTGGTCCTCGACCAATTTCAACGCCCTTGAATTGCTACACTGAAGAAAATTTATTGAGATTTACTGTCAAACCAGGGCTTGGTGCAATTTGGCAAGCTTATCACAGAGGTGAAACTGATTTTGACAAATGGGTCAAAATGGATTGTTTATATGTTAAGAATGTATCATTTTTACTAGATGTAAAACTGTTCTTCACTATCCTGTTTAATGTATTAAGAGCTCGTGGCGCTCGATAACAAGAGTTCTTTTTTTTTAAAGAATAAGATTCAATTAATAAGCTGTATGATAATTTTGATTATCATACAGCTTTTTTTGGTTCGTGAACTAAGAGCTTTGTTTTTGAACGAAATATTAGTGCCTATTTTTGATTATGTTCAAAAACAAAGCTTTGTTGATTCAACCTTTATAATAAGAGGTAATGTTGGGCTTTATTTGTTTGATGAATTCGGAGTGAGGTATAGCCAAAAGATTGGGTTTGGTTTTACTGCATTTATAGCAATCGTCTCACAATTATTAATGACAAGAAATTGGTTTTCTATCATGCCTATTATTAAAGCTAATTTGATACTGTTAATGATAAATATCGTATTTATTCTACTAGGTTTGTCCGTATCAGGTAAAATATTTGTGTTTTCTGAGTTACTATATAAGTATATAGAACTAGCGCTAAATGGTTACTTTGTTATCAAAGTAATTGCGTTTAAGCGATTAAAGATCCCTGTTATTGGTTTAATCATCATTTTGTGTGATGTCAGTTTAAGCTATTCACAGCATTCTATTGTTCCTGCTAATCATCAGGTTTATGATTGGTTGCATTACCAACGTGTCAGAGGGTTTATCATGCAATTTGATTATGAGTCGTTACCGTTAACAAGAGGACAGGTAACTAAATTATTAAATGAGGTAAAGGATAATCACGGAAATGATTTATCAGGAACAGATACAAAACTATTGAGAAGTTATTTACAAGAATTTGATGCAAAAAAAATAGGTGAAAATGAGTTATATAAAATTGTTTTAGATTCAATCTCATATAAAGAAAAGGCAAAAAAAATATGGCATAATAGACCGAATCCCACTCTCTTTACATATAAAGATTCAGTTGATGATATCAATATTACGTTTATGCTTATGCGGGCAAATTCAGAGCTAAATGTTTGGGAAAATGATTTGTGGAGATGGGGTAGAGCAACAACAAGGGGTATGATGGCATTTGGTTCTTTCCATAATTTTTTAGGAGTTCACTTTGAAATGGATAACATATTTACACTTGGTGACCCAAAGGTTTTAAACTATATCCCTAAGTATGGTTATTCATATGCAAGAACGGAAAGAACTTATAGTAATTCCTATTCTTATGAGAATGCAATTACTTTATCATCTGGTATTGTTGGGTTTGATATAGGAAATGGCTCACTACAATTAGGGCCAGGGTTAACAGATCCCCTGTGGTTGTCTCGTGAAGGAGCTAATTTTAATTGGGTTCGTTTTACAGTTAGACTTAAATGGCTAACATACACAGCATTACATGGTTCGCTTTATGCAAAACCAACATCAGGAACTATTGTTGTTGGATCAGATACTGTACGTACGAGATATTCAGTTGACCGATGGATAGCACAACACAGGTTAACATTACGTCCATTAAATTGGCTTGAACTTTCATTACATGAGTCAATAGTTTACAGCAATAATGATTTGGATCTAGCTTACTTTAATCCTGTTTCATCTTTGTTTTTTTCAGAACGAGAAAGCGGAGATCGAGACAATGCACTTTTAGGAGCAGATATTATCGTAAGACCATTTAAAGGTACAGAGTTATACGCCGGTTTATTAATTGATGATTTAGTTAGTTTTGGCTCAATATTTAATGATAAACCTGAAATTGATGATGATGTTGCATCAAATTTTGGATTGTATCAAACCTTGCCATTTGAATTTCGGTTAGGAGTAAGTTATAGTAGAATTGAACCCTTTGTTTATACCCATTGGCAATTGTTAAATACTTATGAACAAAGAGGCTTATCATTAGGGCATAGATTAGGGCCAAATGCTGATGAACTCGCTTTTCAAATCAAGAAGTTTTTACCTTATAGAGCTTGGGTTACAGCTCAGATCAGCTTTGTCAGAAAAGGGCTAAATATTGAAGGTGCTCAGAATAATTCGGTTGAAAATGCAGGAGGTGATTTACTTCTTGGAAACGCCCGAATTGGTAAGCGCATGTTTCAGGATTCTGATCTTCATGCTTGGACCGAATATTCCTTAGAATCCCAAATAGAGCCTTTAAGGGGATTGATTTTACATGCTAGTGTTTCACATCGAGTAATGACAAAAGGAAGTCGATTACCTAATCTTACTCTAGCATTTTTAAGTTACAGATATGGATTTTAGAGTAATTCTATAATCAATTTCATTAAGGACTATCCCTAGCATTACATCATGCAGGAGTGGACGCTCGCTTTATGCGTTGGCATCTAAGCCATAAGTCCTTTTTTAGTCCAACAAGAGCCGGACTGAGAAGAAATGCTCATTTTTTTTTAAAAACGTGTGTTAAAATGAAACCAAATTCATTATCACTAAAATAATACTCCTTCTAACCAATTTGTATTCCATTTGTAACGTAACCCGATACTTAACCCTAATCGGTCATCACGATTAAAAGACATTACACGAACAACTTTTATATCGGAAAAAAGCACAAATTTTTTAAAAACAGCAGAAAGTTCAACTTCAGAAGCCAATATAGACTCAGATTCTTCAGGGTTCTTTAATGATTCAGGCGTTTCAAATTTCGTAATTCCAAAACCTAAGCCCATAGATATCGACACGTTTTTATAGAGTTTATTTTGGTACGAAAAGAGAACGATATAGCTTTTTGTGTGGTGATTATAATAATCCTTGTCGCGGGCAGTAAATGAATGCCATTGTAACTCGCCTGTTACCCATATGGGTCCGATAAATCTACTTTTACCCTTAAGCGACCAATAGTTGCTTGGATAAAATACTGTGCGATGAAATGAGCTTAAAAAATGATTACTCCCACCGGATAAACCAAATTCAATAGTGTCGAAAGATTGACCCAAACTAGGTGATACGGAGTAAACAAAACTGATTAAAATGAAGATATATTTTGTTTTCATAACAATACCTTCATGTGAAATTCCATGATCATATTGTAAAAAACAGCATCGGGGTGATAGACCTCTGTACTGCTTGTTAGATTTCTAATATTCATTTCTAAATGCAGAATACCTTTTAATAAGACTTGGCTTACATTTAAGGAAATCATGTGAATAGGGCGCAATTGATACATAGGAGGTATAAATACATCAGCTGAAGCCATTCGCTCTGCAAACGTTTTTTCCGCTGTATAATGATATTGTAAACTAGTCTGAAACTTTTTTTTCGATGTATAGCTTACAGCAAGTACAGAACGAATATCAGCAATGCCATTCATTCTCATGGATGTTTGCGATGGATTAAAATCATGGAGATAGGTGAACGAACCAATTAATGAAAAATCACCTAAAGCTTGTTCAATGCGTATGTTGTTCATAAGCATCCAAACATGTTTATAATCTTGATAGTGAAATATAGGAGTCAGGGGGACATTTCGTCTGTTAATTAGAGCGAATTGAAGTTGCGCTTGGGTCATGGCAAGCCAATAGTCCAGATGCTGACGAAATTCAATTTTAGTCGATGAGAAGTTATTGAACCATTTAAAACCTGCCCGAATAAAGCTGTTATCTTGATTAGTATTAGCCAATTGTTGCGCATGTACAGCGATGCTATCTTGTATAAAACCTTGTTGAATATGAAGTTGATGTTGGAAAAAAGAAGGATTTCTTTGAGAAGAAAAGAGTAGAAAACTGTGCAATTTTCGGTTTAGTAAGTAGGCATCAACTTTAAAGAGGAGTTCTTTTTTTCCTAGTGATGATGTGAGTACAAAATCTTGTAGATAATCGATTTGAGCATTTAATCGAAGATTTTGAAAGTGTTTTGAATACCCAAGATGATTTTGATAGGTTGTTAATTGATGCTGAATTCCGATAGAACCCTTAAGCGTTGACGAAGCTTGATAGGCATAACCCAAACTGCTTTGAACATATTGAGTTGTACTTGTATCAGAAAATGAGAAGTTACTGATAATGGGAGTAGAGGTGGCTTTCTGATACAAGGCTGAAGCCATAATCCCATTCTTCCCATTACCCGGATGCAGATAAGCCGAGGCCTGAACGTGTTGAATGGTAGTTGGAGGGTCAATACCTTTCCAATCCTGCCAAAAGTAATATGTAGGCATGTAACTAAATTGTGCAGAAATGCCAACTTCAGTAAAGTTTTTTAGTGTGTGTGAAACCGTACCCAAAAAACTATGTTGTGATTGTCTTGGAAAAGTAGTTTGAGCTGAACCATGTGCCTTTACTCGTTGATTAAAACTACCATTTACCAAACTACCATACGTAAAATAGTTGAAATGATTTAATTCCTGATAACTATGTAATAATCGAAAGCGAGTATGTTCGAGAGCGATGTTTAACTGTGATTGTAAAACAGTTTTGCCACGTTCTATATTGAAATTTGTGCGTTTTGTTCGGTCTGAGCTTCGTTCGTTTAATAAGAGCCCAGGATCATTTATCGGGTTGTTGAGTCGTTCTGATACCGTAAATAAAGCATCCTTTTTTAAAAAAAGTTGAATGCCCCCCGCAGGTAAATAATAACCTTTGTAAAGGGAGCCGGGTTCATATATGTGTACAGAATCAATATCACTACTATAAATCGATGGGAAAAATAGCGCCGCTTGATCTGCATATTGAAAGCTCATTACTTGATTATCCACTATAAAAAGAGGGTGTTCCGTATATGAAACATGATAACCCATAGGGTCTAAGTTAATATTAATATAATCTTTAGTCTGAATGGATAGTTCGTGATAGCGAGATATCCACTCCAATACACTGAAATCGGTTCCGACGCTAGATAATGCATTCGGGATTATAGTTTGCTGTGAATGAGCGTGTTGGGGTAGGAAAATGGTGATTAGCCACATGAGTAAAAAGATGCGACGTGCTATTGGCAATGATACCTCGTAACTTATTTATACTCCAAAAATACATGAATGCCCATTTTTAACAAACAAACAGAATTTATGAGCAGGTACTTAACGACAACAGTTGTGATTGTGGGCTTTTGGATGGTTGCGATTGTGCTCATCTTGGGATTTCATCGCTTTAGTTATACGGGTGCGAAGTCTATTTTTTCATCGGATATGATAGGCTATTACTCGTATTTGCCGGCTATGTTTATTTATCATGATTTAGATTTGGGCTTTGCCGAGAACAACCCAAATTATCCCGATGACTTATATTGGAAAAAGACAACTCCAATTGGAAAACCGGTCATTTATTACACCTATGGTATGTCACTTCTTTACTTACCGTTTTTTCTTGTGGCGCATACACTTGCTTTAATTGGGATTGCTCCCCCGAATGGGTTTTCCTGGATATATACATTAGTAATACAATTAGGAACGGCCGGCTACACTATATTAGGGTTTTTTGTTCTAAAGAAGTTATTACTTCGTTATTTCAATGAACGACTAACAGCTACTGCGCTACTTATTTTGGCATTGGGGACACCGCTTTTCTATTACACTTTTAATGAAAGTATGATGAGTCATGGAGCGTCATTTATGCTTTTTGTCGGTTTTTTTTCAGCAGTAGATTATTGGTACTCAAAGCCTTCGTTTAAGTCGTCTATAGTCTTAAGTAGCTTGATTTCGTTAATAATTTTAGTGCGCCCCCCCAATGGCATAGTAATAGTATGGTTTGTTTTTTGGGGATGGCATCGACACGGGTTCTGGAAAACACGAATAGAGTTTTGGTGGAAAAACCGCAAACAGGTTTTTATCATGCTTTTTGTACTAGCGGGATTCGTTTTTCCTCAGCTTTTGTATTGGAAACTTCAAAGCGGCAGTTGGTTCTATAAAGCCTATCCGGATCATATGGAACTCGATTTTTTGAACCCACATTTGTGGAATGTGCTGTTCAGTTTCAGAAAAGGTTGGTTGGTTTACACGCCAATCATGGGCATTGCTTTACTAGGCTTTATATTCATGAAACCGATGGTTTTGAATGTTCCTCGCTGGCTTTGGGTACTATTTTTTTGCTTAAGCATCTGGGTGATATCAAGTTGGGAAATTTGGTGGTACGGCGGAAGTTTCGGTATGCGAGCTCTAATTGAATATCAAGCTGTATTGGTTTTTCCTATGGCATTTTTTATTCAGCGGGTGATGGATGTAAAAAAAAATGTTTTGCGAAGATTGATTTGGGTTGTAATGGGGCTCTTCATCCTTTTAAATATTGTACAAACGTTTCAGTACAGAGCCGGAATCATTCATTGGGATGGGATGACTTATTCTGTTTATAAACAGGTTTTTGGCCGATTGGTTATTCCCAAAGATGAACTGGAGCAGATTCATCATGATTTAGATTTACCAAGTTATGAGTAGTGTAAAAATTAAGACGAATAAACCTATAAGATTTCCAGATTGTTAGTCCTGTACTACAAAATCCCGTAATTTCATCACGGTAAAAACACTACTTCAACTAACAATATTTATGATGCCACCACTTGTAGGAATAATTATGGGTTCGGATTCAGATTGGCCCACTATGAAAGACGCTGCCGATATGTGCGAGAAGTTTGGTGTTACGTATGAAAAAAGAGTTGTTTCAGCGCATCGAACTCCTGATTTGATGGCTGAATATGCTAAATCAGCTCGTAGCAGAGGGATTAAAGTAATTATTGCCGGCGCAGGTGGTGCTGCACATCTACCTGGAATGACCGCAGCTTATACTACACTTCCTGTAATCGGAGTGCCAATAAAGTCAAGTACGCTAAGTGGCATTGACAGCCTGTATAGTATTGTTCAGATGCCTAAAGGAGTTCCGGTTGCAACAGTTGCCATTGGAAATGGTGCAAATGCAGGGTTGTTGGCATTACAAATGTTATCGATTGAAGATACCACTCTTGCATCTGCATTAGATGGTTATCGATTGCAAATGGCCGATGAATCAATTGAAAAAACAACCAGATTAATCTAAATCGTAAATAGATAAAATTAAACTTCTATCTGTGATTCCAGTTTTTTTGCCAGGGCAAGTGTTTCATTAACAGAATCTCCTAAAACTGTAAGATGACCCATTTTACGTCCGGGTTTGGATTGCAGTTTTCCGTATAGATGTAAATGAGCATCAGATGCAGAAAGTACAGGGATTACATGTTCTGTTTCGGAGTCGCGTTTATGTGTTCCGAGAATATTCTCCATCACTGCTACAGGTTTTCTCATTTCAGTGCTACCAAGCGGCATACCACAAACGGAACGAACATGGTTTTCAAATTGACTGGCGACACAGCCTTCCATCGTGTAGTGTCCGGAGTTGTGAGGTCTGGGCGCTGACTCATTAAGAAGTATCTGATTATCAGAGGTTAAGAAGAATTCAAAGGCGTAAACGCCGATTCCATTAATGGCTTCAACAGCTTTAATGGCTAAATCCTGTGCTTTGCGTTGTAATTCTTCAGAAATCGGCGCAGGGGCAATAACTGTTTTACAGATGTGCCCGGCTTGTATACTTTCTACACAAGGGTAAACGACGGTTTGTATTTCATTCTCCACTTGTGTTCTGGCTACAGATACCGCCAATTCTTTCACAAAAGGAACAAAGGCTTCGGCTAAAATATCACGCCCTAAATTTCCGCCTAGTTTTTCGAATCCTGCTAATGCTGAACTCATATCTCTTGCCGTTGCATTTCCATAGCCGTCATATCCGCCTTTAGATGATTTCAGCATAAATGGCCAGCCGAATTCATTACCGAAAGCGCTTAGATCAGCTTCATTTTTAACAATTCGGTAAGGCGGAACTGGGATTCCGGCTTTACGAAAGGTTTCTTTTTCAATCCATTTATTTTCGATGAGTTCGAAGGTTTCAGGTGATGGGTACATCGGTGTACCGCTTTTATCGCGAACTCGTTTTAATAATCCGGAGTCTAAAAATTCGTTTTCTAAAGTAACTACATCGCAGGTTTTTGCGAAATCAATTAAGGCTTGTTCATCATCAAAAGAACCGATAACTATATGTGGGGTAACAAAATCCATGGGTTCTTTAACTTCACCTGAACGAAAAACAGCCGTTTGGATTCCGAATCGATACGCTTGATAGGCTGACATACGTGCTAATTGCCCGCCTCCTAAAAATCCCAGTTTAAAGTCGGCTTTAATTGTAAAAGGAGTCACTTTCTGTGTAATTTTGGGGTTCGGATGGTTAAAGCATACCTTAAAGCATACTTTATTTGAAATTCGTCCCAAAATTAAGCAAAACCAATAAGGAATCAGCATGGATATCGAAGTTAAGCTTCGTCAACTAAAAGAACGATTTGAAGAAATTGAAATTATGATGGGAGATCCGTCTGTAATCAACGATTCGAAGCGTTATATGGGAATAACCAAAGAACATGCTGATTTACGCGAAATTATTGAAGATTATAACGCATGGTTAAAAACCAGGCAATTCATAAAAGACAATGAAGAACTCATTCAGCTCGACCCTGATTTAGCGGATGACGCTCGTGCTGAAAATGTTCAGCTAGAAGAAAAATTGGAGAGTTTAGAAGAGTCCATCAAAATAAAATTAGTGCCGCAGGACCCTGAAGATTCTAAAAATGCTATTGTTGAAATTCGTGCCGGAACAGGTGGTGATGAAGCGGCGATTTTTGCGGGTGATTTGTATCAAATGTATCGCAGAACAGCCGACGAAATGAAATGGACCTTTGAATTGCTCAATTTGAATGAAGGTACAAAGGGCGGATTTAAGGAAATCGTATTCAAGCTCGAAGGTCCTGATGTATTTGGCTTGATGAAATACGAAAGTGGTGTGCACCGTGTACAGCGTGTTCCTGAGACTGAAGCACAGGGAAGAGTACATACCTCAGCTGCAACGGTTGCTGTATTGCCGGAAGCCGAAGAGGTGGATATCCATATTAATCCGGCTGATTTAGAAGTAGATACGTTTCGTGCAACAGGTGCCGGCGGGCAGCACATCAACAAAACAGATTCTGCGATTCGAATTAGGCACGTACCTACCGGAGTTGTTGTTGAGTGCCAGGAAGAACGTTCGCAACATAAAAACCGTGATAAAGCGATGACGATGTTACGTACCCGTTTGTATGAGGCTGAATATGAGAAAAAAGTGGCAGAACGTGCAGCCGCTAGAAAATCTCAGGTTTCAACGGGTGATAGAAGCGCAAAAATCAGAACGTATAATTATCCTCAAGGTCGATTAACAGACCATCGAATCGGTTTAACTTTGTACAACTTGGAAGAGTTGATGAAAGGCGGAATAAGCGAAGTGATGGAAAAACTAAGGTTAACTGAGAATCTGGAGAAGTTACAGGCTCTGGCGTAAGTCATATCAATAGAAGAGATACGCTAAATAATGAGTAAAGAATAGTTCGATTGTTGAATTAAAAAAGATTTTATCTTGTGTTAATCCATAGATGATTACATATCCAAGTAGTAAAGTAATAAAATATACTTGACCGGTATTTATTACAGAATAATAGAATCTCTGTGAAAAGCTTTCTTTTAATATAAACTTGTAAAGTAAAACAGGTATCCCCACTTTAAGAATAACTATTGGGAAAAATAAGAGAATGTTTTTTTCGACAGTAACGGCACTGTACCATTGATATATAAATTTCCACTCGATTCCGTTTGTCGTTGAATTAATGAGAATAGATGAGATTAGAAGAATGAATCCAAAATAGACCGTAGATAGTAAATATTCAGAAATATGGTGTGTATAACGTTTAATAGTTCGGGAAAATAAGAAAACAGAAAAGAGAGAAAGATCAAAATAGAGGTAGTGATAAATTGGAATTTGAAACGTGTGGTAGAGTAAGATAAAGAGAAGGCTAAGTATGGAACTGGTTCTTATCAACAAATGATCTTCAATTAGATATGATATAATTAGCCCAGAAATAATTAATACCAGCGTGAGACCAAAATAATGTTGCTCTGTTATGGGCAAAGCATTAATCGCATGAAGTTCAGGAATTAACGCGATTATAAAACCTAAAATTGGAAATAAGAGCTGATTAATATTTCGGACATCTTTAATAAAAAGATAGAGCTTCGCACTAATGCCTAGTGAGTAAATAATTACAATTTCATAAAAAGAATCAAGAGTATTTAATTGAATAGACTGGAATTGCCATCTATATGAGAAAGCCAAATACAAAATCGTTAGTGAAGAAAGGAATATTTTAAGAATGTCTTTTTTTGAGACAAAAACTCGGATTTGATTCACCAAAACTAGCAGGGAAAAAACTAAAATAACAAAAGTCGGAGAAGATTTTATAAATCCAATCTTTTGAAACGTAATATAAAAAACAGTAAAAGTGGCTAATAAGAGTATGTATTTTCCATTAAATCGAATGTTGAGCGGAGTTCGTTTTATATAATGTAAAATGCTAACGATGCTTAGTAATAAACAGGTGATTTTATATTCTGTATCAGAAAACAATAAACTGCCAAGTAGAAATACAATTGTAAGAAAATGAGACCAATTAAGATCTGTTTGTAAAATCTTAAACCCAACAACTAAAAAGATTACTAATGGAATAACGACAAGAGATAAACGCCAATAATCAATATCGTCTTCATTAGTTGGGCTGTTTATTGTAACTATACTTTCATCATTTAAGGAATTGAAAGCATTTATAATAGCATGTGTATTGGCTTGATAATGATTAATCGGTAGCTTAAATAGCAATGCAAGTAGGTCTTTAAGCTGAGTAATATCAATAGTGCCAAGGTTTGTATTAGCCTTTATGTCTTTGCCTGTTACTGATAAATAGGTTGGAATATCCATACCCGTTTTGTGTTCTCCCTCAATACTCATTCCATGATCACCAATGATAATAAAGTATTCTTTTTCATTAAGATTGCTAGAAAAGAAGCCAATTAATGAATCAATTCGACTATAAACTTTTAGATACTTAGGCGCTAATGTGCCAAATTCATGGCCTGCCCAATCAGTTGTTTCGTAATGAGCGATTACTAGATTACTTGAAGAATTTTTAAAATCAGCAAATGCAGTTTCAGGAATTAATTTATCAGCATTTAAATAGTTGCCGTTCGTTTCTAAGTATTTAGCGTTAAAGTATTCCGTTCCGAATTGATTGAAATGCCCATATGAATAGATTGTTACATCAAATTTTTGTTTATGTAACTCTTTAAAAATCGAATTGATTTGTAATGTATTATTGTGATTAAAGTTATAAAAGACATCAAAAATGGAATTTTGATTTTCTCCGCTAAATGCTGCACGAATTGCTGAACTTGAATAGGCTTCAAATGTAGTTTTTACTTTTGCATATGTTGAGTTACGTCGTAGTTTTAAAGTATGTGGCATTATAGAACTATCCATTGCAACTCTATAAGGCATTCCATCTATAAGTAATAAAAAGATTTTTACTGTTGTATCCGGTGAGCCTATCGGGACAGAAGAATGTGACGTGTATCCAAGATGTGTGTTTAGTGAACGTTGATTAACTACTTTTTCAACTGCAAAAACCCCAGCAAAAATAAAAAAAAGAGTTATCCATTTTGTATATAGAGGTTTTGACTCAAAGGCAAGAAGATTCATTTTATTTAAATGATGTTTCTAGCATCTCTTTACTTTTTTGTTTGAAGTAATCATCATTATGCTGAATATTATTCAGATTTAGAATATGTAAAAATGATTTTTTTGCCAGCTCTTTATTACCATTTTTATAGTATGCCATTCCAAGCCAGTAGTTGTGCACAACATAATCATCAAGTTCAACCGCTTTAGAAAAATAGTAGATGGACTGATTGAATGAGCCATCTGGTGAATTTCCTAAGAATATTTTAGAAAGAAATTTTACAAACCACCCTAAATTGGCAACTTCATAATGCCACCTGCCTAAGATATGATAAGCACGGTCGTTAGTATCATCATATTTGATTATTTTTTCGGCATAAATTCTAACAGAGTCAGCTAAATGTGCCTGATCATATAAGTTACTAACAGATAAAATACCTGCATATGCCAGCGATGTATATTCGAGTGCAAGTTTATCAGTTGAGTCTATTTGTATTGCTGAACGAGCATAATCTAAAGCTTTCAGAAACATCGATTTTCGCTCTTTTTTGCTTTGTTTTCCATTTTCGTTATAGATGTTATCTGCTTTCTCAATATATGTAATGGCTAGTGTTGTATAAATTGTTAAAAGGTCGGGACAATCTGAAATGGAGTTTTCTAATAGAAGAATAGAATTAGTAAAATCTTTTTTGTGCCTTAAGTTTGTCGATAATTCAATTACACTATCACACAAAGACAGACTGTTTATTTGTGGATAAGCAAATTGGGATGATAGTATTAGAAATGTAATTAATAGAACAAAAAAATTGGCGAGTTTGTCAATCATTAAATAATTGAATATTCGTTTTTGCGATAATGATAAAATAATATGATAAATTTAAGGCTATTTTTATTCCGAAAATTGAAATAAAATGAAACAATTAGAGCATTAATTGGTTATCTAATCAAAAGTAAAAATTTAAGTTCCATTTTGAGAAAAAAGATTTTAATTCTAGTTGGGATTATACAAATAGTATTTTTTTTTGAATTAAGTGTATATGCCCAATCATTAACAGATTCATTAAACGAAAAGAGATATGGTTTTTTGCCAATAGTTTCATTTAATTCGGATAAGGGTTTCATTGGCGGTATAGATGTCCAAGAGTTTGATTACAGAGGGGATGAATTACCCTACAGAAG
>SBGQ01000146.1 GCA_006226965.1 bacterium
TACATCGCTACATCGCTACATCGCTACATCGCTACATCGCTACATCGCTACATCGCTACATCGCTACATCGCTACATCGCTACATCGCTACATCGAATTACATTTTTTATAAATCGAATTCATTTTCAGTTTGTAAACTCCCGAGAATTTTAAAACAAATTTTCTTTGCTATGAAATTACGTTTACTCGTTGCTCTCTTATTGATTTCAGGTAGTGTTTTTGCCCAAGGTTTGGATACACTTCAGCTTAAAACCATTTTTATGGAGCCGTTTTTACCGGGCGCTCGTCCGTCAGTTACCAGTTTCCATCCCGATGGAAAACACCTCATTTTTTCATGGAATGATTCATCTTTTAGAAAAACAGAATATTTCATTACTGATTTAGCAGGAAAAAAAACGGAAGAATTCAAAGAAACAGAATTAAACAGAGCAAGCACTTCACCTGATGGAAAATGGCTTGTTTATGGCGAAAAAGGAGATTTGTGGCTGAGCGATATCAAACTGAAAAACAAAACACAGCTCACAAAAACCAAAGCGTTTGAGTTTGGAGCACGTTGGTCGCCCGATAGCAAACGAATTGCATTTGCACAAAACGGCGATATTTTTGTGATTGATGTAAATAAACCGGGATTCATACAAGTAACCAATAAGAAAGAAAAAGACCCTGGATATTCGGTTTCGGCGTGGTTGGGAAATGATGAGTTAATTGCTACTCAGAATGATGACAAAGACGACAAAGAAGTGTTTTTCCCTGAATATGTAGGAAAGTTTGTAAAGCCGGGTTCTGCCAAGCGTGGAATTTCTGAAATAAAAGTGCATCGTTTGGGTGTGGATTCAACTTATGCAAGAGAATTGCACAGTGAAAAAGGTTGGATGATGAGTATAGATGCGTCAAAAAATGGCAATGAAGCACTGTGGGTATTTATCGATTCCGATATGAAAAAGTACAATTTGTATGTATTCAACAAAAAAGAGAATACCACAAAAAGTATTCTTGCAGACTCTACAAAAGGATGGTTCCATAATAGTTTTACATCTGCGAGATTTTCACCGAATGGGGATTTCATCTTGTTTGAATCGGAAGCATCGGGTTGGAATCACTTGTACACAATAAAAGCCGACGGTAGCGAAAAAACGCAGTTAACTTCAGGTGATTACGAAGTAACCTGGTTCGATTTTCTTTCCAATAATGAATTGGTAATAGCTACAAGTGAAGTTGATTTAGGGGAACGTCAGGTTTACACCTTAGACATCAAAACAAAAAAACAGAAGCGAATTACTACTGATGAAGGTTTTAGAAAAGATTTTCAGCTTAGTGCCGATAAAAAAACCTTAGTCTATGAAAAAACAATCTGGAATGATCCATTCGATATTTTCGCGTTGAATTTAAAATCAGGAAAAGAAGTTCGCATTACGAATTCAACCCCAGAACGATTTAAGCAAATAAACTGGCAAAAGCCGAACTATTGGCGTTTTACCGGAAGAGACGGCGAAACAAAAATCAACATGACCATGTTGAAGCCAGTGGGTTTTGAAGAAGGAAAAACCTATCCGGTTGTGGTATTTGTCCACGGTGCCGGTTCTTTACAAAACGTGTACAAGGGCTGGTCGGAAAGTTATTGGCGCGAATACATGTTCCACCAATATTTAACGCAGCAAGGGTATGTAGTTGTTGAGGTTGATTACAGACACAGTACAGGTTACGGACGTAAATTCCGCGAAGATGTAACCAATTGGATGGGTAAATTCGAAACCGAAGATATTATTGATGGTTTGGACTTCGCCCAAAAGCAAACCGGAATATTAGATTTAAACCGAGTGGGTGTTTACGGTGGAAGTTATGGCGGATTTATGGCCTTGTATTGTGTGAGTGTAGCACCAGAACGGTTTCATGCCGCCGCCGCATTACGAGCTGTAACCAATTGGGAAAATTATTATTACGCAAATCCATGGTACACTCAAGCCCGTTTAGGCACACCGGATAAAAACCCCGAAAATTACAAGAGAAGTTCGCCACTTTCATTCGCAGATACACTTAAACGCCCGGTTTACATTTTACACGGTTTAATAGATAACAACGTCGGATTTCAGGATGCAGTTCAATACGTTGAAAAGTTGATTCAATCTGGAAATGAACAGTTTGAAATGATGATGTACCCTTCTGAGCGCCATTCATTTACCGACCCGGATGCTTGGTACGATGAATACAGACGTATTTACACATTCTTTGAACGCGAGTTAAAATAGCCTTTACCCTTAAGCCGCAAGTTTGCTAGTAAAGCCCTCTTTTGTTTTTGAATAAGTGAACAAGAGAGGGCTTTTTTGTTAAATGAGCTTATGGCGATGAAAAAAAAGGAGCTTTAATTTCAAGGTTAGAAGTGAGAAATTATACGTTGAGATTATTGCTAGAGCCGTACAATTTTGACACCTGACACCTGACACCTGACACCTGACACCTTTTTTAAAACAACATTAGGGGGAAACGCATTTTCATGTGTATCTCAATTGTAGTAGATTCCACGCATGAAAAAATATCTCGTATATATAGCCCTTTTATTCGTTGCAAGCTCTTGTGTAACAGCGCCTAATGAGGCTCTTCAAGAGATGGACGATGAAGCCGTTGCGGTTATAAACGAAGTGGCACTTTCATTATCTGCGAAACCTGATGGTTTAGTTTCTTCTTTATATGATGCCACAGGTTCACTTTCACCGTCTGGAATGGATGCCGGCGAATCATCATTTAAAGTATCGGTTGATATGCCCGGCCAAAAACCAGGTCCTCCAAATCGTGGTGAAGATAAAAACGTACAAATAACTGTAGATTATAGAACAGGCGTTCACACCTTAACCTTCGATCGTGAATTGACCGATACGGCTGTTACAAAAACCTTATCCGCCGTTTACAAATATGTTTATGAAGATAACAATGGTCGTCATTTATTCTTCCCTCGCAGAAATCAGGATCGCATCGGTAATATCAGCTTTGTAGGTTTTAAAAATGGAATCGTTCAAGGTCCAAAACACAGAACCGGATTTCAAAGAACAGACAGTTTAAGTTTTACCGGTTTTGGACGTGATAAAGGAGCCATTCAGGTTCGCGGAAATACGTATTCACAAGGCTATTTCAACTATAATGCAGTAGAAAACACATTAGTAAGAACCTATAAGGCAGAATACCAATTTGAAGATTTACAAATAAACCGCCCAAGTGTTGAAAACAGAAATTTAACGACTGCATTAAGTGGTTCTATCACGTTTAAAACCACTTCCATGCGCACAAACGGAGCCGATACCTTAAAAACGAAATTCGAAGGAAAAGTAGAATTTAATGGTGATGGAACAGCTCTGATACGATTACGCGGGTATTCCGAGCCTTATCTCATAAACCTAAACGAAGGCAATTTTTATGAGCCTGAACACAGAGGGAGATAAGCCATGAAAGAAGTTGATATACATAAACTCGTTCAAGATTTAGGTTCGTCATTAGATAATCAAAAAAGGTTTCATTTTGATTCTGAATCCGGTTTAGAAGCTTTAAATGCCTACAAACAAGAATCACAAAATCAAGCTAAACAACCTAATTCTGATAAATTGTGGGCAGCTATCGAGCAATCCACAAAAGCTCCGCAAAAAGCTTCCGTTCGTTCTGTTAAACCGATGTACTGGATGGCAATTGCCGCGGCAATACTTGTGGCTGCATTTGTATTTGTGATGCAGTTAAGCACTGATAATCAACTTGATGCGAAAAAGATTTTAGCTGAAACTAGTGCAGAAATGCAGTCAGTATCGATTGAAGGGGAAGCGTCTGTAACACTAAGGAATTTTGGACAATTAGCTTTATTGGAAAACAGCGATAAAACCTACAAAGTCGGATTAAATGGCGAAGCAAAATTCGAAGTAGATAAACGCAACATTCAAACTTTTCAGGTTGAGACAGCTCAAGGTTTAGTTACTGTTCTCGGAACTCGATTTTATGTTCTCGCAACCGATTCCTTAACCCGAGTGTATTTGGAAGAAGGTAGTGTTCAGGTTGAAATTCCTAGCTTAAATCAAACCAGAAAAATGGTTCCTGGTGAAGTGCTGGTGTTTACCAATAAAACAATAATTGAGCACTCAAGAAGAGATGCGGAAGCCTATTCTGCATGGATGAACAATGAAATGGTTCTTAATGCACGCTCTGCAGAGGATGTATTAGACGAAATCGAGCGTCACTTTAAAATAGAAGTACATCGCCCAAGACAAATTCAAAAAGAAAGATTAACCGGAACAGTGGTTTTAAAATCGTTGCCCTCTGTTTTACACGATTTGGAATTAGTTCTGGGCGGAACGTTTGAACGCAAGAATGAAACTACTTATAACTGGATTTTGAGTGATTAAACACCATCTTTTTAAGGGATTAGTTGGTGTGTTACTTGTCTTGGTTTTTTCGGTTGATGCAGAAGCGCAACAATCGTGGAATCTGAGCCGTGCAGCACGTTGGATTTCTCAGGAAACCGAATATAGATTTCTTTATAGAGAAACCTTCGCCTCGCAATTCATGGTTCCGAAAATGGATTCTCCTCAAGTCCAGTTGGAACTGATACTCAAAGAGTTACCTCGTTTAGGCGTAGAAGTTTTACTTGATACCGCTTACAAACACATACTCATTTTCGAACGCAACGATAACAAAACGCCCTATCGCGAATTCATCTTTACAGTGGTTGATGATTTAAGCTCAGAACGCTTGGCGTACGTTCCTGCAAAAGTTGAAGGGCAGACACATTACGCCGATGAAGCAGGTCGACTTAGTATTTCGCTGGAAGTCCAATCCAAATCTGACGAAATCCAATTTTCGTACTTGGGGTACGAACCAATCAATTTAAAACTTCCCAAAAACCGAGGTTTATATTATTTCAGCATTCGTTTAAAACCTGACCCGATTTGGGGTGATGAAGTTATCGTGGAAGACAAAAAAGAGATACATACTTCGTTCATTTTGAATGAATTAGATGCTCCATTTGCCGCAGGCGGTGAATTCAGTTACATACGAAGTTCACAAAGTTTGCCTTCTGTTTTAACTCAAGCAGCACTCGATCAAGATTTCATAATTCGAGGAAGCACTCCGGATGGTGTTTTAGTTCAGTTCGATGGTGTTACCTCATTTGAGAATAATCACCTATTTGGTTTAGTTGATAATTATAATGCCGATGTGCTTCAACTAGGTGGCTTATTCATCGATAAAATCCCCGCTCGTTTTCAAGCCACAAGTGGTGGAGTGATGGATTTACGAACACGTTCTGGTAACCGAAATGAATCTGAAACATCCATCGGCTTATCGACAAGTGCGATTCGTATTCACGCAGAAGGCGGTTTGCCGGGCGGTGCAGGTTCGTGGCTTTTGGGTGGAAAACAATCCTTGATGAATCAGTTTACAGGTTTGGGAAATACCGATAGAATAGCATGGGGATTAGATACCGGACGCGAAATTAGTATCCAAGACAGTCGTTTTACTCCGGCATCAACCGAATTGTATGTTTCGGATGAAAGCGATGTACAGTTTTCGGATATTCACGGAAAAATCGCTCTCGAAACCGAAAACGGCTCTACTATTCAAATTACAGGGTATTTGGGTGGCGATGACATTACTCAGAACGGCCGAAGATATTATCAGACATCATCTTCTATTCAGTTTGATGATCGATTTGCATTGCAGCCCGTGCAAACGGCAAACAGTTGGGAACACGCGCATACAGGAATTAGCGTTTGGTCGGAGTGGGGAAATTGGGTAACCCAGCTTACTGCACATTACAGTTATTTTACCACTCAGTTTTCCAAAGACGATTACACCTATTTGAATCCGACACCTCAGGACGATGCGTTGCGCCGTGCATTTATTGATTCGTATTCCAGCGAAAACGAAATTTCAGAAGCGAAAATGCAGTTTTCAGCAGAGCAACATCTTAGCCCGTTCCAACACGTTGAATTGGGTTTGAGCACAGCAAATTATGCCATGAGTTACGAAGAAGAATCGTTTTCGTATCCGCTTTTTAGTGCATTTTATACTTCTTGGCTTATTGAGCCATTCGTACAGTGGGACTGGGATTTCCATCCGAAATGGAGTTTATTTACAGCCGTTCGCGGACATTATTTTTCTGATGGGAATTATGCTCGAGTTTCGCCGAGAGTAGAAATGGATTTCAGATATACCAATAAGTCAGGAATTCGAGTGGGTTATAATCGGGGATTTCAGTTCTTAAACCGATTGAGTTTGTATAACACGGTAACATCTGATGTGTGGATTCCTGCCACAGCCGGACAAAAACCTTTATCAACCGATTATGTGTACGGTGAACATCGGCTTAGTTTATTCGGAAGCCTGGAAGTAAAAACTACCGTTTATGCAAAATGGCTTAATCATGTTCGCATGCACGAAATCAACACAAGAAACTATGCCACCTCGTTTAATCCTGAGCCTTGGTTTACCAATCACTCGTTAACAACGCAAGGTTTAGAGCAATCGTTTTTGTTTGAAGGAGTTCATAAAACAGCAATGATTTCATATACATGGAGTAAGTCTGATTTGCAAAATGATGAAATCAATAACGGCGATGCATTTCCGGCATATTGGGACAGAAGACATCAAATAAAATTAAATTGGAAACACCATTTTGCTGAAAACTGGAGATATTCGTTGTCCGGTTTAATCGCTTCCGGGCTTCCGGCGCGAGTTCCGGGTTCAGTTGGTATTACACCAGAACGTTTGGATTGGTATAAAAGATTAGATGTTGGCTTGAGTTACTTCAAAAAAACGAACTTGTTTAACTATGAAGTAAAACTAAGTGTTTATAACGTGTTAAATTTCAAAAACCCTTGGTATCGCGAAGAAATTCAAGCGTTTGACTCACTTGAAAACAACGCTGAATTGGTTACCGTTCAGGCTGATGTACTCGATTTACGCGTTTTGCCCAGTTTAGATATTCGAATTTCCTGGTAGGTTTTATCTTTGCTTTGCTTCACTTACCTTTCCCAATCGAATTTTTAAACATCGTCCATGAATAGCAAAGAAAACGGAAACTGGTTAAATGAAAAAGGTCAGTTAGTATTACTGACAGCCGGCGTTGCAGGACTTCTATTTATCATGTTTTTATTGAAACACCTCATTAATCCAATGGGTTATGCTTTGGTTGTAGGTGTTGTGCTTTATCCGATTCGGAAACAACCTGTTGCACGCGCACTTCTTTATGCAACAGGAATGACAGCCGGTTTATGGCTTTTATACGATTCGGGACACTTGCTAATTCCGTTTATTATAGCCTTCATTTTAGCTTTTTTGATAAACCCGATTGTAAAAAAACTGGAAAAGTGGATGCCGCGTTGGCTGGTTGCCATCTTTTTTACGCTCTTTGGTTTTGTGTTGATTGGCTTGTTTTTCTTCGTTGCTGCTCCGGCAATTACCGACCAAACCGTCCGCCTTAATAAAATATTACTCTCAGCTTCGAACAATACAGAGCAATGGATTGACGAAAAAGGGATTACCGAGTTAATTGAACAAGTAGGTTTAGATCCGCTTACCATTAAACCACAGCTCGCTGCACAAATCAACCAAATAAAAGCGATGGTTTATGATAATCTTACCGGATTTTCAGCCAAAGCAATCGGGCGAATTACGAACATTATCGGGGTTATTTTCTTCATTATTTTACTCCCGTTTTTGATGTTTTTCATGATTCGGGATTATGAAAACATCGGAGATTTTATCCGAACCTTGCTATTACCAAAAGACGCACCTCAAGATTATACTCGTGAAGTGGGTAGAATTATTGGAGGGTATCTTCGCGGGCAATTTATTGTCGTAATAATATCTATGATAAACTTAAGCATAGGGTTTACCATTTTCGGCGTGCCGTATGGTTTGGTTTTAGGTGTATTTGCCGGTTTAACCAACTTTATTCCCACATTCGGTTTATGGGTTGCTGTATCTGTTTCGACTATTGTAGCAGGAACTTTGGGTGACCCGTGGTGGCAGCACTTGCCGTACATTTATTTAGTTTTTGGAATTGAACAAGTGCTGGAAACCGGATTTATCGTGCCTAGAACAGTTGGTAAACATGTTGGCTTACATCCGCTTATCGTAATGATGTCCTTATTGGTTTTCGGTTTTATGTTCGGCTTTTTAGGATTGATTATTGCCGTACCAACCGTTGCATTATTATCTATTTTTTATACCCAGTACAAAGATACCCGCAAAATTTCATTTTTAAGCGGGGCTGAATTGGATTCATTCCTGCAACAATTCGAGCCGGAAGAAAAGCGAGTATCAGATAATTAAAAAAAATATGTCAGAAACGGAACGATTAGACTTCGAAGAAGCTTTAAAGCGATTACAACACATCATCGAACAATTGGAAGATGATTCCCTGAATCTGGAAAAGTCCATCAATTTGTACGAAGAAGGTGTTGCTCTTTCAAGGCAATGTGCCACATACTTAGAAGACGTTAAACTTCGTATAGAAAAAGTGAACCAAACCGATTCTTAACATGGATGATTTCAAAGCGACACCGGGAAAATTATTAGCAGCTATCAATTCCCCCAAAGATTTAAAAGAAATTCCTATCAACCAGCTCGAACAAGTATGTAATGAACTTCGAGACTTCATTATCGAAACGGTAGCTGTCCACGGTGGGCACTTTGGAGCAAGTTTAGGAGTTGTTGAACTCACCACAGCCTTACATTATGTGTTCGATACCCCAAAAGATCAGTTGGTTTGGGATGTAGGTCATCAGGCTTACGGACACAAAATTTTAACCGGAAGAAAAGAGGCTTTTCACACCAACAGGAAATACAAAGGGGTTTCCGGGTTTCCTAAACGCAGTGAAAGTGAGTACGATACGTTCGGTGTCGGGCATTCCAGTACTTCTATTTCAGCCGCATTGGGAATGGCAGCCGCTCGTGACATCAAAAAATCGGACGAACAAATTGTAGCAGTTATTGGCGATGGTTCTATGACTGCGGGAATGGCTTTCGAAGCTCTGAATAATGCCGGTTCGCTTAAAACAGACATGATTGTGATTTTGAATGATAACAATATGTCAATCGATCCGAATGTGGGCGCTTTAAACGAATATCTGGTTGAAATCACCGCATCTCAAACCTTTAACAAACTCCGAAATGAAGTTTATGACGCTTTAGGTCACTTTAAATCGGCCGGCGACAAGATGCGTAAATTGGCATCAAGATTAGAAAAATCGCTCGTTACTGCATTAACACCCGGAAGTTTATTTAAAGCTTTTGGTTTTAAATATTACGGTCCGGTTGACGGGCATAATGTGGAGCAACTGGTAAAAACGCTGAATGATCTCAAAAAAATACCGGGTCCAAAATTGCTTCATGCGGTTACCATTAAAGGAAAAGGCTTTGCTCCGGCAGAACGCGACCCATTAAAATGGCATGCACAGAGTTCACCGTTTGATAAAATTACGGGTGAATCTTTGGTAAAAAAACCAACCGAGAAAAAACCGCCGAAATATCAGGATGTGTTTGGTGATGCCATTGTAGAACTCGCAAAAATGGATGAACGAGTTGTTGGCATTACAGCAGCTATGCCAAGCGGAACAGGTTTGGTTAAGATGATGAACGAAATCCCCGAAAGAAGTTTTGACGTCGGAATTGCAGAACAACATGCCGTTACGTTTGCAGCCGGTTTGGCAACACAAGGATTAAAACCGTTTGTAGCTATTTATTCATCGTTTTTACAGCGCGGATTTGATCAGCTTGTGCACGATTGCGCCATTCAAAAACTTCCCGTTGTTTTTTGTATGGATAGAGCCGGTTTGGTAGGCGCCGACGGTCCGACACATCATGGGTTATATGATATAGCGTATTTAAGAGGCATTCCGCACATGATTTTGTGTGCACCGATGAATGAAATCGAACTTCGAAATATGATGTTCACCGGACTTAAGCAATCGGTAGGTTCATTTGCAATTCGATATCCTCGGGGAAATGCTGAAAACTTCATCACAGGAAACGGTTTCGAGGAAATGGAAATCGGTAAAGGTCGAATCTTAAACGAGGGTGATTCCGTGGTGATTTTATCGTACGGAACAATCGGTCTTGAAGCAGAAAAAGCTGTGAAAAACCTTGAATCGCAAGGAATTTCAGTAGGTCATTATGATATGCGATTTGCCAAACCTTTGGATGAAAAATTGGTAATTCATGCGATGCGTACATACAACAGAATCATCACGATAGAGGACGGAACCGTTTTGGGCGGATTCGGAAGCGCCGTTGCTGAGTTTGTGGCATCTCAAGAAAAACCGATTACGGTAACCATTATGGGGGTTCCTGATAGATTGGTAGAACATGGAGAACCTCATGAATTATTCGCTGAAATTGGGCTCAATGCCGCCGGAATTGAACAAAAAGTGAAGTTGTTTGTAAGTTTAAAAGTCGAACAATAAGTGCTGAAAAAAATTCAAGTAACTGATTTGTTGTTAAACAGAAATGTCTTTTTTACAAGTTGTATTCAAAAAATAAACGAGTAAAAAAGTATAAATGAATCATAATCTAATTCGCATAAAAAGGGAGATTTATGATAAGTGCTGTTTTGAGATGTCAAATTTCAAGACAGAATTGGAAGGCAGTGAATATGACGCTTGTCAATTTGAGCTTAATGGGTTACGTATTGTAAGTAGAAGTGCAAAAATTACATCAAAAAAAACGGGTCAGTTTGTGACGTTTTGGAAACGAAGCGAAAGGGGACCAATTGAGCCGTTTAACGAATACGACCCAATAGACTTTTATATAGTAAATACACAGAACGAAAACAGATTAGGGCAATTTGTTTTTCCAAAATCCATTCTTATAAAAAAAGGAATTATATCAACTGAAAAGAAAGAAGGAAAAAGAGGATTTCGAGTGTATCCTAAATGGGATATAGTATCTAATAAACAAGCCTTAGAAACTCAAAAATGGCAATTGGATTATTTTTATGAAATAAACGATTCAACTGACCTGAAAAAAGTAGCAAACTCATATTGGGTGAAGTAATAACATTAAACAAGTGAAAATAAAGTGCTGTTATAAAACACTTTCACTTAACATAACTTCTTACATCTGCGATTTTATTGGAGTATTAAATGTAGCTTTTTCTATTTTATGTGATATAGAGCCGGATTTTGGCTCACTTCAAATGTAAAACCGTTCACTGCGTGAATAAATCGTTCAACCTATTTCTTACAGCATTTTTCTGTTTACTGAGTGTTTCCGCATTCGGGAAAATGGTACATGTAATCCAGTCGGGCTCAGAACAGGTTGCAATTCATGCAAAACATGTTTCGGGTTCATATAGTCATCCACCAGTTTCTTATCAACTTGCTGAATCATTAAGCGCATATTCAGTAAATATTCAGTTTGGTGATATTTCCAATGATTTTGGAATTCTAAATGGCAAAGTTGCTCGCTTATTTGGTACAAAAAACAGTTTAGGTGTTCTGGCATCAAAGAGAATTCATCTTTCCTTATCCGATACCGATAAAATTTACCCCTTTCACGCACATTGGTAATTCTTTGTTTAGCTAATCAATTACTAAAGCGCTTTCGCTAAACAAGTTCAATTATTTAATTACCTACTAAAATGGATTTTTCAAGTACCCTTATAGGAGTTGCTATTTTAATTGTATGCGTGCTCCCCTTTTTCATTATGAATCTCAATAAACAAAAAAAGCAACATAGTTTGGCAAACACACTTAACGAATTTGCACAATCGAACGGATATGAAATTTCAGAGATGGAGTCCTGCGGAGATTACTCGATTGGTGTCGATGCAATACAAAAGGTGTTGTTTTTTGTTAAACGAATCGAATCTGAATCCAAACCTCAACTAATTGAACTAAACACTATAAAATCGGCACGGCTATTACGTAATAGCAGTAGTATTACTATAAATACTGATGCATATAAAGCGATTGGTAAAATAGACATTCGATTGTCACCATTGGAGGCTGGTAAACCGGACGTGAATCTTGAGTTCTACAATGTTCATGTGAACCCTCAGTTAAGTGGTGAATTACAATCGGCTGAACGATGGGTGAATAGTTTAAACAACCTTCTCAAGTAATATGAAACGAGCCCTGTTCATAATTACAGGGCTTTTTTAAATGTTAGTGAACTTGTCTGAACGCAATTATAATTCCGGTTGTTTTCTGTGTCGAATCTCATTCAAAAACCTGTTAACTTACCCGTTTTCACTTTGCAACGGATTCCATGAGTCAGCCTGAAGTAGCCCATTCTGAAATTTCATTCGACCGACCGATTATCATAAAAGGTGCACGTGTTCATAATCTCAAGAACATTGATATCACCATTCCAAGAAATACCTTAACCGTAATTACGGGTGTTTCAGGTTCGGGAAAATCCAGTTTAGCGTTTGATACCTTGTATGCCGAAGGGCAACGCCGATATGTGGAAAGTTTATCCAGTTACGCGCGCCAATTTTTGGAAAGAATGGATAAGCCTGATGTGGATTTTATGCAGGGAATTTCTCCGGCGATGGCTATTCAACAGAAGAATACAACTACCAATCCGCGCTCAACAGTCGGTACATCAACCGAGATTTACGATTACCTGCGTTTGTTATTTGCGAGAATCGGAAAAACGATCAGTCCGGTTTCAGGTGAAGCTGTTACCAAAGACACACCGGAATCAACAGTAAATCATCTCTTGTCTTTACCTGAAAAAACGAGGTTTTATGTCTTATTTGCCTTGCCTAGTCATACAAGTTCCAAGTTGGGTGATGAATTACAAGTATTGCGCGAAAAAGGATTTACCCGCTTATTAAATGTTGATACTGAAGAAGTTGTGGAAATCAGCGAAGCGGAAAAAGACATCAAAAAAATAAAAACAGATAAGCTGTTTGTTTTGGCTGATAGACTTGCCGTTCAGCCCGATGCAGATACCTTAACTCGAATTACCGATTCTGTTGAACTGGCATATAAAGAAGGTGCAGGACGTTGTTATATCAAATTAAGAGCCGGAGAAGTTCTGCCGTTTTCGGAATTGTTCGAGCGCGACGGTATGGAGTTCATAGAACCGAGTCCGCAGATGTTTTCGTTCAACAATCCGTTCGGTGCGTGTTCAACTTGCGAAGGATTTGGGCGAGTTGCCGGAATTGATGAAGATTTAGTTATTCCCGACCCGACCTTAACGATTCGTACCGGGTGTATTGCACCGTTTAATTCACCCAAGTTCAATGTAAATCTTAAAGAGCTCATCAAAGTTGCGGCTCGTTATCAAATCCCGATTGATATTCCCTACAATCGTTTGCCGAGAGATACACAGAAATTATTGTGGAACGGGAAAGACGAGTATATCGGCATTAATAAGTTTTTTGAGCTGATAAAAGAAGAGTTTTACAAAGTGCATATGCGTGTATACTATTCGCGCTATCGCGGGTATTCACGCTGTCCGGAATGTGACGGTTACCGGGTGCGAAAAGACGCTTTGTATGTAAAAGTAAGCGGGCTTTCGATTGGAGAAGTGAGCGAAATGACGATTGGTCATGCCCGTGAGTTTTTTGATAAACTCGAACTCACGCCAACGGAAGAAGCCATCGCATCACAGATTTTATATGAAATCAAGAAGCGATTGCATTATTTGGATGAAGTAGGTTTGGATTACCTCACGTTAGACCGTTTAACCAATTCCTTATCAGGCGGAGAGGCGCAACGAATTAATTTGGCAAACGCTTTAGGAAGTTCGCTTATCGGAAGTTTATATGTTCTTGACGAGCCAACGATTGGTTTGCACCCAAGAGATAATGACCGCTTAATCGGAATTTTGAAACGCCTTCGGGATATCGGAAATACGGTAGTTGTTGTTGAACACGACCCAGAAATGATTAAAGCCGCAGATTGGATTATTGATATTGGTCCGTTTGCCGGAGTTTTTGGCGGTGAAGTGGTTTTCTCAGGAACCTATGATGAACTGATGAAATCGAATACGCTCACAGCAAAATATATGAGCGGTAAGAAATCCATTCCGATTCCCAAAAAACGCAGAGAAGGAAGCGGAAAAGAACTCGAAGTGTTGGGCGCTAACGAACACAATTTGAAAAACATCAGTGTAAAGTTTCCGCTTAATAAATTGGTTTGTATAACCGGGGTTTCAGGTTCGGGAAAATCGACCTTGATGCACGATACCTTGTATGGCGGACTCATGAAAGAAATGGGAACGTACAACGGTAAAGTTGGGCGCCATAAAGATATAACCGGACGCGAACATATTCAGTTGATTGAAATGGTGGATCAGACGCCTATTGGACGTTCATCGCGTTCAAATCCGGCAACGTACACCAAAGCTTTTGATGATATTCGCGATTTGTTTGCCAATACACGTCAATCAAAAATACAAGGGTTAACAGCCGGGCATTTTTCGTTTAATGTTGCCGGTGGACGATGCGAAGCTTGCCAAGGCGATGGCGTGCAAACCATAGAAATGCAATTCCTTGCAGATATTGAATTGCCTTGTGAAGTCTGTGGCGGAAAACGATATCGTAAAGATATCCTTCAAATAAAATATCGTGGAAAAAATATTTATGATGTTCTGGAAATGTCCATTGCGGAAGCACTCGATTTCTTTGTGGATGAGAAAAACATCATCGACAAAATTCAGGTTTTAGATAAAGTTGGTTTGAGTTATCTCAAACTGGGACAAAGCGCTACAACCTTATCCGGTGGTGAAGCTCAACGCGTAAAATTGGCAAAATTCCTCAGTAAATCAGCAAAAGAACACACGCTTTATTTTTTTGATGAACCCAGTACAGGATTGCATTTCGAAGATACTGCTCGTTTGATTGAAGCCTTTAATGAACTCGTTGAAGCCGGACATTCCGTGCTGGTAATTGAACATAATATCGACATCATAAAATCAGCAGATTGGATTATTGATATTGGTCCGGAAGGCGGATTTGCAGGCGGAACATTGGTTTGTGAAGGAACGCCGGAAGAAGTGGCTAAGCATAAAACGAGTCATACCGCGCCGTTTTTGAGGGGTGTTTTGAAGTGACGATTAATGTAATTACATTGTAGTTACAAAAGGAATCGAAAATGGAAATCTCATTAGTTAAAATTGGAAATTCAAAAGGAATACGATTGCCCAAATCGGTTATCGAGAGATATGAATTTGAAGACCAATTGGTATTGGATTTAGAAAAAGATTGCATTGTTTTAAGGCCAAAAAAAAAGCCTAGAGAAGGTTGGGCTGAATCGTTTAGAAAAATGGCAGAAAATGGTGATGACCAATTACTAGATTCGGATTTGTTACAAGATGACGATATACATGAGTGGTAACATGTTTGTTCAATATGATATCGTAATTGTTGATTTAGACCCGACAGTTGGGAGCGAAATCAAAAAAACTCGCCCATGTGTTATACTTTCGCCAAATGAAATGAATAAAAACATTCATACGATAATAGTTGCACCGATGACATCTATGTCAAGAGATTATCCTACTAGAGTTCCTGTGTTTCACAACTAAAAGTAAGTTTGGATTGTACTGGACCAAGTTAGAAGAATTGATAAAACAAGAGTTCAAAAAAAGGTTGGAAAATTAGCGTTAGAGGAAAGAAAAAACTGTAAGAGAGTACTGAAAGAAATGCTTGTTGATTAAAGATTAGTCCATGTTTACCGATTAAAAAACTTTGTTAGGGTTTTACAGAGTCCTGCTTTCGCAGGATTGACAAACACTTTTCTTGCTTCATTGAGGCATAAGCCGCAATCTAAGAAACATCAAATAGCCAATACTAGCTGACTAACCTTTAATCTATAAAATTCAAACTTACATCGAATCCGGCGCTGTAATTCCAAGCACTCCTAAACCATTTCTGATGACTTGCGCAGTTGCTTTAAGCAATTCAACGCGAGCTTGTGCTAATTGAGTATTCACGCCAATTACACGGCAATCATGATAAAAACGGGTGAATTGTGCAGCAACTGTTTCTAGATAGGTGATCACTTTTTGTGGTTCTTTAGTTTTGCAGGCTAAGCTCAACGTATCAGGGAAATTCAATAATTCTTTTACCAAAGCGATTTCGGCATCTTGCTCGAGTTGGGCGAAATCCGGGTTTCCGCTAAACGAATATTCTTCTGATGCTTTTCTGAGAATACTTTGGATGCGGGCGTGTGCATATTGCAGATAAAAAACCGGGTTTTTCTCAGAAGCTTCTTTAGCTGCATCGATATCGAATTCGAGGTGTGTGCCGGGTGAGCGCATCAAAAAGAAGAAACGAGAAACATCTTCGCCAACTTCGTCCATGAGTTCATCAAGCGTAACAAAATTCGCTTTTCTGGTGCTCATTTTGAATGGTTTTCCGTCTTTTACTATGGTTACGAATTGGTAAATTAACACATCAATTTTTCCGGAATCAAAACCGAGAGCTTCAACGCCGGAAACCACATCAGGATAGGTGGCAATATGGTCGGCACCGAATACATCTACGCAAATATCGAAACCGCGTTCGAGTTTTTTCACGTGATATGCAATATCAGGAAGGCGATAAGTTGGTTCACCTGAACTTTTTACTAAAACGGTATCTTTTTCTTTACCGAATTCAGTGGTTTTAAACCATACGGCGCCATCGGCATCATACACTAAGCCTTTGTCGCGCAATCGCTGAATCGTTGAGTTGATGGAACCGTCTTTATATAAGGTGTTTTCGTTAAAAAAGGTATCCATTTGGATATTTAGTCTATCCAAAGTCATTTTAATGTCGTTAAATATTTGTTGTTCTGCTTTTTTGGCAAATCTGTATTGATACAATCCTTCTAGTGCAAAGCGTCTTAATCCATCTAATTTTGAAACTCGAGAAGCAATTTTCTGTCTAAGTTTTCTCTTATTTTCGGGGTTTGATTTTTTATTCTTTAGATAAAGGATAACACCCTTAACAATAGTACTTAACTCTGGATTATTATCATATTTTTTAAAACTATCACTTATTA